>JAMOZU010000130.1 GCA_023667745.1 Ruminococcus sp. | reverse complement strand
CATTTATGATTTTTTGCGGCGGCTTAAGTCCCATAATTCAATGAGGGATTTGTATAAGCCGTTTTAAACGCAATTACATTTGAATCGGGCAATACATCGTTAAATATAAACCATTTAAACGGAGGCATACATATGAGACTTGGAAACATCATTACCGGAGCGTTGCTCTTAAAACTCCTTTCAACAGTGGTAAAAAACAGCAGGGAAAACGACCCGGACATAAGGGACGTTGTAAAGGACGTTAAAGAAAAGATAGACGAAAAAATCAAACCTCCCGTTATTCGTCCGGAATTTGCACAGCCGGACAGGGGACTGCCCGACAACTTTGTCCCCTACGAGGGAGAGGATATGACCTGCGCCGAGGCAGATGCGGCGGGGTTTGAATTTGTCGGGGCGGACAGGTATCACGGGGTGGACTTTTTGCTGGCAAACCGCATATGCGACAAGCGGGACTTAAGGGGAGATATTTGGTATGTCGTCCGCCGGGGTCGGGAAATGTACAGCGGAGAGGGCATCTCCGGCTGCGCCGTTACAGGCTGGCACGGCAAAGGCGGCATTGTGAAAGTCCCCCGCACCATCAACGGCAGACCTGTTGTGAAAATAGAAAAGGAAAGTTTCAACAAACGGTATTACGGTGAAAACGAGGACCGCAATATAACCGAGCTGTATCTTCCCGACTCGGTCATGGAGATAGGCGACAGAGCATTTGAGAGCAGCAGGCTGCGGTTTGCAAGGCTGTCAAAAAATCTGATAAGGATAGGGAAAAAGGCGTTTTCATGGTGTGAAGATCTGGAAAAGGTCTACATGGGCGGAGCGTACATTATCGACGAGAGCGCATTCAGCGGCTGCAAAAAACTTCAACAGGTGCGTCTTCCGGAAAAGGTGGAATATCTGGGCAGCCACGCTTTTGACTGTACCGGGCTGAAAAAATTCTACTGGCACAGCATTATCCACGCCGGGGACAAAATAGTCGACTGTTCTCCCTTTGAAAAAGAGCATGACAACATAGTTTTGGGAGACTGCTTACAGAAGTGCATAGCCGTGACCGACGGGGAGATACTTTTAGACCGCCTTAGCGTATATTCCATAGGAAGCGACTGTTTTTACGGATCGTCCGCCAAAAAGATAACCCTGCCCCGAAGCGTAAAAGCGGCGGAGCGGTACGCCTTTTGTTCAAGGGGCGAAATAGGGGAAGTATATGCGCCGGGGCTGTTTAAATTCGGGTGGAACTGCTTTAACGCTAATACGAAGATAATCGTTTCCGGAAGTCCCGAATATGTTGGGGAAAGCGTGTCGGCGGAGGGCTATCTTTACATTGAGCCAAATTCCTTTGAGGGAACTCATATGGAGACCCTCTATGCGGGAGGGAGCAGCCAAATGCCCTGCTGCTGCACCATGGTGCGGAAAATTCTTGCGGACGTGACCGACCTTACGACCGATACATTCAGACAAAGCAAAGAATACGATTTCGCCAAAGACCCCAACGCCCCTCGTAGAATACTTACCCTTTCCGACGACGGCAGTACGCTTATTATGGACGACAATGTCGGCTATGTCTCCGCAAAATATATCCCCTCGCTGGGGGCGAAAAGGATAGTCCTGGGAAAAGAGCTGTCACAGCTGCGTAACTTTGCCTCCCTGTCCTTCTTTGAGGAGATAGTTTTCCCCAAGGCGGTGGTTTCCGTCCGTGAGAATAAGCCGCTGTACCTGCGAAAAACCGTTATTATACGGTATAAATTCGATTCCCACAATTGGACTCCCCCCGTTGACAGCGCAGTAATGCTTTATCTGCCGCCCATAATGGGAAAATCGGAGGAAGCGGATAGGCTTCGGGAGCTTTACAATAAATGCCTTACAAGCCAAGGATTTGATTTTGAACGATATGACGGCAATATACTGGACGCCGTTTCTTCCTACAGGGCAAGGTTCACAATAGCACGGCTTCGCCTGGAGGGCGGATACGGCTTAAGCAAAAGGGCAAAGGAGCGGTATGAAACATTTCTGCTTTTCCACCGCCGCAAGGCAGAAAAGACTGCCAAAAAGCACGGCGATGAAAGGCTGTTGAGCCTTTTGGAGAATCTGATACAAAACCAACTGCAAGGAGGAGATGAGCAATGATAATTTTAGCTTCCGCTTCCCCCCGCCGCAGGGAACTTTTAAGTTACAGCGTAAAGTCCTTTGAAGTCCGTCCCACGGACACGGACGAGACCGTTCCCGGCAATATCTCCCCGGAGGAAACAGCGGAATTTCTGGCGGTGAAAAAAGCCAAAGCGGCGGAAGAAAAATACCCCTATGACGACATTATCGCCGCAGACACGGTGGTGATCCTGGACAATGAGATAATGGGCAAGCCCCGTGACATCAACCACGCCCGCCAAATGCTCCGAAAGCTGTCGGGCAGGACTCACAAGGTAATAACCGGAGTGTGCGTTTGCAGCAGAGGCAGATCGGTGAGCTTTTCGGAAACCACCGAGGTCACATTTTACGAGCTGACCGACAGCGAAATAGAAAACTATGTCCAATCGGGCGACCCTATGGATAAGGCGGGAGCATACGGCATACAGTCGGCGGGTGCGCTGCTGGTGAAAGGGATAAAGGGGGACTATTTCAACGTGGTGGGTCTTCCCGTGGCAAAGCTGCACAGGGTACTGGAGAAAATGGCGGTAATTACCGGAAGCTGGAATTAATAACATAAAATAATTACGCAATTTACTTGACATTTTATGTAAAATTCGGTATAATAATTATAATAACGCATTGACAATACTTTTTTTAAATTTGTATGCGTTACTACCTTTTTTGCAGGCGGGGGAAAAGACCCTAATCGGCACTTTAAATAACATAAAAATATCGGAGGAGATAGCTATGGCAGCAGCATTGCTTATACTTGCGGCAGGACTGGGAACTCGTTTTAAAGGCGGGAAAAAACAGCTGGCGTCGGTGGGAACTTCGGGAGAAATGCTCATGGAATATTCCGTTTACGATGCCGTAAAAGCGGGCTTTGACAAGGCGGTCATCGTTACAAGGCGTGACATTGAAGGGCAGCTTCGGGAAAAACTGGGGGACAGGCTGAATAAGCATATAGCCGTCGAATACTGCTTTCAGGACACGGCTCTGCCCGATGATACGGGGCTTTCGGGCTTTAGCCGAACCAAGCCCTGGGGAACTGTTCACGCCGTCCTTGCCGCCAAGGAAAATATCGGCGGCGAGCCTTTTTTGATAGTCAACTCCGATGACTACTACGGCAAGAAAATTTACAAAAAAATTTACGATTTTTTAACCTCTCCCGAACGTTCTCCCAAAGAGCAGTGCATGGGCGGCTTTATCCTTAAAAACACCCTCAGCGACAGCGGAACCGTCAACAGAGGAGTATGCGGCGTGAACGATCTCGGCTGCCTGTCCTCGGTCACGGAGACTTACAGGATAAGCGGCACTGACAGAGGTATCGTGGGCGAGCGGTCAGGCGAGCCTGTTTCCCTTTCCGGGGACAGCCTTGTTTCCATGAATATGTGGGGCTTTGACTCTTCCGTCATCGGGAAACTTGAGCTGTATTTCCGTGACTTCCTCAAAAACGCCCAAGCCGAGGGAACGCTTGAAACAGCCGAATGTATTCTTCCCAAAGCGGCGGACAAGCTCATCAGAGCAGGGGATATTTCCGTCAAAGTCCTTCCCACCGACGACAAATGGCTCGGTATGACCTATGCTGAGGATTTTCCGGAAGTTTGCTCGGAAATATCCCGAATGACGGCCGCAGGGGAATACCCGTCGCCGCTTTTTTGAAAAAATGCTTATTAAACCAATATCCTCTAATTTAGTCGTTTTTATTGATTGGCTATGTCAGATGTTTTTCTCCCGCCTGACGGCGGGAGAAAAACTTAAATCATTCTTTTTCACACTATCTGCATAAGGGCAAATTTCAGATACTCCGTTTCGGGTACGGCAGGCAGTATCGGGTGATCGGGAGACTGTTTCCGCATTTCTGTAAGCCGCAGCCCCACTCCCGCTGCCTTTGCCGAATCAAGGAGCATTTTCATAAACAGCGGTTCGGTCATAAAATGGGAGCAGGAGGCTGTGGCAAGAAAGCCCCCTCTGGGAAGCAGCCGCATGGCAAGGGTGTTCAGCCGTTCGTAACCGTTTTTTGCGTTCCCCACCGTTTTGGATGACTTTGTAAATGCGGGCGGGTCAAGAATGATAAAGTCCGCAGACCTGTCATGCTCCGCCAAGCGGTTTTCCAGAAACTCAAACATATCCCGGCGGGCAAAATCCATCTTCCCCGTAAGTCCGTTCAGCAGGGCATTTTCCCTTGCCATTTCCACTGCCCCCTCGGATATGTCAACAGCCGTAACATGTTCAGCCCCTGCAGCGGCACAGTTAAGGGCGAAAGACCCGGTGTGAGTACAGCAGTCAACAACATTTTTGCCCTTTGCAATACCAGCCGCAGCACGGCGGTTGTACTTCTGGTCAAGGAAAAACCCCGTCTTTTGCCCTTCCATCAGGTCGACCTTGTAAACTATGCCATTCTCGGTTATCTTCGTTACCGGGGAAATGCCGTTTTTCCTCATATACCACCCCTTCTCCTCTTCCATTCCCTCCAATGTACGTATCTTCACATCGTTGCGCAGTACAACGCCCTCAATATTCACTCCGTCTTCTTTAAGAATATCCAGCAGCAGCGGCAGGATAACTTCCCGCCGTTTTTCTGTCCCAAGGGAAAGTATCTGCACCGACAGCAGATTCCCGAATCTGTCAACAGTCAGTCCGGGAAACCTGTCCGCTTCCCCGAAAATAAGGCGGCAGCATTCCCTGTCCTTTTCAGGCATAACATTCTTGCGATATTCATAAGCGTAGCGCAAACGCCGTTTAAAAAAATTCTCGTCAAACCTGTCATTGGCGTTATCGGAAATTATACGAACCCGTATCTTTGAAGCGAAATTGTAAAACCCCGTGCCGATATACCGCCCCTTTTCGCTTACAACATCCGCCAAAGCCCCGTCTTCCGGGCTTTCAGAACATACTATCTCGTTATCGTATATCCACGGGTGACCGTAAGCCGTCCTCTTTCTGCACTTTTCCGTAACCGTTACCTTGGGAAAATCTCTTTTTATGTTCATAATTTCTTAACCTTTCCTAAAAACTTAAATCAAGCATTCAGACGGTAACTTCCATCGCCTTTATCAGCTGCGAATCGGTCAACAGGGCTGCCTCGGAGGACAGATGAAGATAGTCCACATCTTCGCTTAAGGAAACGTCAAATTCCGGACGTATTCCCGTTTCGTTGAACTCCGTCCCGGCGGCGGTTTTCAGCTTTGCCGTGGAAAGCATCACCACCGACCCGTCCGAGCAGGTGTACGCCGACTGCAAATATCCCCTGCCTGCCGTAGGTTTGCCGATAATATGCGCCTTGCCGCTTTCGGAAAGGCTCAGGGCGAAAATTTCCGCCGCTCCCTCGGTACTCCTGTTGACTATAACAGACATGGGCATTTTAAGGTTTTCCGCCTCCGTGCAGGTGATGACAGTCTCTTGGGTGCCGTTTCTGTACTCCGCCATAATTACGTCTCCCGCACCCAGAATATGGTCAAGGCACTGCCCCGCCGCATCGGCAGTCCCGAAAGAACACCCCCGCAGGTCGAATATAAGCCCTTTCGCCCCCGCCGAGATAAGCTCGTCAAGCGTAGCTTTAAGCTGAGCCGAGGTGCAGTCGGTGAAAGAGGAAATGCGGACAAATCCCATATCGTCAATGAGCTTGCCGGAAACAGTGGCTATCTCGCTCCTCATGGAGATAACATCGTAGGTGATGAAATCGTTGCCGCCATCCTCCGCCGTCCGCTTGACATAGAGCTTCACCCTTGTCCCCTCGGCGCAGTTAAAGAGCTTCACAGCCTCTTCATACCCTCCCGCAAAGGCGATAACGTCCGTATTGTTTACGGCAGTGATAATGTCCCCCGCTTGCAGCCCCGATTCCTCGCCGCTGCCGCCGGGGATAACCTCCGTTATAAGAATATATCCCCCCGCCTCTTTTTCGCACTCGAACCCCAGACCGTCCATTACCCCCGTCTGACTTGCCTGTCTGCGGGCGTATTCCTCCGCCGTGATACATTCCGCATGCAGGTCGCCAACGCCGCCGATATAGCCGTTCACCATGCCGTCTATGAGCGTCTGCTCATCAATATCGCCGATATAGTGAGTGCGGACATAGGTGTCTATCTCCGACAGCTTGCTGTAGAACTCCTGCTTTTCACTGGTGCTGCGAATTTTCTCGTTGAATTTTTCCAGCGTGTAATTGTTTGTTATCACAAAGGTAACAGCCGCAGTTATTGCCATAAGCCCCACCGCAGCTCCAATGGGAATTTTTTTCATTTATCTTTCCTCCGTTAATTATCTCCTATTGCTTTATGCCGATGCAGGGCGGTTTTTCTCCGGGCATTTATGCCATTGTGGCGGGAGAAAAACCTTAAACAGATAGTTCTTCCAATCTCCTGGGTGTGTACCCCATATACTCCATCATGCACCCCACATTGCAGCAGTCAAAAGGAATGCCCCTGTCCCTGCAGATACGGGCATATTCCAGAAACGCCCCATAGTCCTTGTTGTTGTGAACATGACCGTATAAATGCACCGCCCCCCTGAACTGCCCATACCAGTGAGCTATGGGATAATGACACAGCACCACCGTCCTCCCGCCGTCCTTTATAACAGCCATGTCCTTTATCCATTTAAAGTAATACTTCATTTCCTCGGAGGGGGAATCGTGGTTGCCCAAAATGAGATATTTTGTCCCCCGAAGCTGACTTAGCGTTTCAAGCCCCTCGCCGTTTTTCCATGCAAAGTCTCCCAAAATGTAGACCTCATCGGCGGGAGATACGGCGTTGTTCCAGTTCCTTATTATTGTTTCCCGCATTTCATCTTTATTCTTGAAAGGTCTGCAGTCATGCTTTATTACATTCTCATGCCCCAAGTGCAGGTCGGCGATGTAAAATTTTGCCATTGAATAATTCTCCCCTTTTTTGATTTAAGATATTTTCCCCACCTGATACAAATCCCTCATTAAATTACGGGATTCAGCCGCC
>JAMOZU010000012.1 GCA_023667745.1 Ruminococcus sp. | reverse complement strand
CCCTTGACCCGCCGGGGGTGATCTCCCCCGGACCCCCCAACGTGCGCAGCTTATCTTGTAATGCTTTCACTGTCCATACAAGGGTTTCTTTTCTAGCCTCTAGCCTCTAACCTCTAGCCTCTGACAGCACAAACATATCATAGATAGCTCTGATAGCCGTCTCAAAGTCCTCTTCCTCGACCCCTATTATTATGTTAAGCTCCGATGAGCCTTGGTCTATCATTTTAACGTTTACTCTTGCATGCGCCAATGCGCTGAACAGTCTCCCTGCCGTGCCTCTCGCTTTGCGCATGCTCCTGCCTACCACTGCTATCAATGCAAGGTTATTCTCTATCTCCAGTTTGTCAGGGTGACAGCGGAATGTTATCTCGTCAAGGACGGCTTTTTCCTTCCCCACCAATGCTTCCGAGCTTACCAGTACGCTCATGGTATCTATCCCCGATGGCATATGCTCGAAGCACATATTGTTTTTCTCCAATGCACGCAACACGTTTTTCCCGAAGCCCACCTCGGCGTTCATCATGTCCTTTTCTATCTGTATTACCGAAAAGCCCTTTTTCCCCGCAATTCCGGTAATGGTATAGCGACTTGTTTCGGCGGTGTCCGAAACTATCAGCGTGCCTTTGTCCTCGGGGCGGTTGGTGTTCCTTATATTAATGGGGATGCCCGCCTTGCGGACGGGAAAGATAGCGTCCTCATGCAACACGCCCGCTCCCATATAGGCAAGCTCCCGCAGTTCCCTGTAGGTTATGGTGGTTATATTTTCCGGGCGGTCGACTATGTGGGGGTCGGCTATCATAAATCCGCTTACGTCCGTCCAGTTCTCGTAGATAACGGCGTTTACGGCGTTTGCCACAATCGAGCCGGTTATATCCGAGCCGCCTCTTGAAAAGGTCTTTATGGTGTCGTTGGGCATAGTTCCGTAAAAGCCGGGGATAACGGCGTTCTCGCATTTTTCAAGCCGGGGGATAAGCCTTTCCCTTGTGGCATCCAAATCGAACACGCCCTGTTCGTCGAATTTAATGAAGCCTGCGGGGTCGATAAACTCGAAATTCAGCAACTTTGCCAGTATCATTGAATTAAGGTATTCTCCCCTGCTGGCGGCGTAGTCCCGCCCCGCCCTGTGGGCAAAGGCATTTTTGATATTGGCAAACTCCGTATCGAGGGACATATCCAGCCCCAGGTCTCTTATTATCCCGTTGAACCGCTCTTCTATAGCGGCGAACTCCTCATCGAAGCTCTCGCCCCTGGCGGCAGTGGCGTAGCAGCTGTAGAGCATATCCGTAACTTTCATATCTCCGGAAAATCTTTTTCCGGGCGCACTTGCCACCACGAACCGCCTTTCCGGTTCGGCTCTGACTATATCGGCGGCTTTTTTGAGCTGCCCTGCGTCCGCCAACGAACTTCCGCCGAACTTTACTACCTTTGTATCCATATCCATCTCTCCGTAAAAAATATTTTTGGTATAAAAACCCTATCTTAATATAATTATACCATTTTCTTCCGATTTATTCAATTGCCATATAAAACAAATTTTTTCCCCTTTTCGCTGTCCTTTTGTGGAATACTGCTGTATTTGGAGGAAGGACAAGGGGGGGTAAAACCAGTAATAAAGTTATCGGCATGTAATAATATACAAAATTATGTTGTAATTTTTGTGTAAAACATAGAATTTATAAAAATTACTTGACAAAAACATAATCTCGTGATATAATGCACTCATAGGACTTACCAAAATGGTAAGCGGCAATTACAAAAATAATTTCACGATAGGCGGTATGTATTATGTCCGATTCGGAAATCGTTAAACACCCGGGGGAAATTTTGCTTAAAGAGCTGACCGACCAATGTATGACACAAAAGGAGCTTGCCATACGTACAAACGCTTCCGAAAAGCATATATCAACAATCATCAACGGTACAAAGGAAATCTCAAACTCCTTTGCCCGCAAGCTCGATATTGCCCTTGGCGAGGAATCCGGTACATGGGCAAAACATCAAGCCGAGTATGACCGCTACATGGCAAAATATGAGGCAGAAAACAAAGTCACCGAAGGGGAACTGTCTATCTTAAAGATATTGAAAGATATTGTCTCTGAGTTCCTTAAGTTGGGGATTATGCACAACCATTGCGGCGATATTGAAAAAGTTGTTCAGTTAAGGCAGATACTCTGTGTGAATAATTTGGAAGTTATTCCTCGAATAGACTATAATGCCTCCTACCGTGCGCAGATAAGGCAGAGTACCAGCATTGACCCTTACATTCTTTTCGCATGGCAGCGTATGTGCGAGCTTGTCACCGAAACAATCGCAACCCAAAAAAACTTTGACAGCGACAAACTTCGCAGCTCTGTTCCGGACATCAAACAGCTGATGTTTGAAGAAGATGTCGATGAAATGATGGGCAACTTAAAAAAAATTTTTGCGGAATGTGGCATTGCCTTTGAGGTCGTTCCGCATTTCAGAGGCGCACCGGTGCAGGGATTTATCAAACAGACCTCAAAAGGTAAAGTCATTCTGTGCTTGACTATCCGGGGAAAATCCGCCGATAAATTTTGGTTCAGCCTCTTTCACGAGGTGGGGCATCTGCTTAACGGAGACCTTAACGCACGGTTTGTGGATTTTGATTCGCTTTCAGGCGAGAAAGAGGTAAACGCCGATATTTTCGCCCGTGACACTCTTATAGCCCCGGAACTTTACAGAAAGTTCATAGCTTCGGGAACATACCGCTCGCTTGATGAGATAAAGAGATTTTCCCAACGTGCCAAAGTTCCTCACTGGATAGTCATAGGCAGGCTTCACAAGGACGAGTGGCTTGACTGGAGCTATCTTGCAAAGGAAGCACCGAGTTTTTCGTGGGCAGATGAGTAAAAGCCATATGTTAATTGCCGTTCGGGCAATTTCATATAAAAATTTACTGAAAGCAGGTGATGTCTATTGATTGTATGAACCATGCGGCAAAGGCAAACGCACCGATAAGTTGCTGCAACAACAAGTCAGTGCGTTTAAGGGGAATTATGAAATAATTCATACCTTTAGCAAGTTTAATTATATCATATTCCCTTTCCTTTGTCAATAGCCGGCGGAGAAATTTTAAAATTTTAAAAATTTCTTAAAATTTTTTAAAAATCCTTAAAACCGACAGGTGCTATGCACCGGAAAGGAGCAGTATATGACTTCTGTTCAAATGCGAAACGACCCTCTGTTTTTGAGGAATAGTTTTAAAACATACGGAAAATGGGAAATTCCCATAATCCAAAAGCAAGATATTTCCCTTGACGACATCTCACTTATAGCATATTCCGACACAAGATCCAAAGACAGACCGGAAAACACAAAGCACGGCGTTCACTTTTTCGTTGACGACTACCGATTTACCGGAGTTTACAACCACCCCGAACGAAGTCTCAAAAAACTTTCCCAATATGCTTTTCTGATTTCACCCGACTACTCCGCTTATACTGAAATGAACTATTGGAGACAGCTTGAAAGCGTTGCTCACAGTCGTTGGGTCGGGGCTTTTTGGCAAAGCAAGGGACTTAAGGTCATACCCTCTGTTACATGGAGCGACGCTGTGAGCTGCAGTTTTTGCTTTGACGGTATTATGAAACACTCCATTGTGGCGGTAGGCATGATAGGCTGCAAACAGAGCAAGAGGGATTTTCTGCTGTGCTACAATATCATGACGGAAAGAGTTGAGCCGTCTGCAATAGTATGCTTCGGAACTCCCTATAAAGAAATGGCGGGAAACATTTTTGCCGTGGATTACCGTTCATCACGAAAGGTGGTGAGGTAATATGGGCGGAAGGTCTACATTTGCGGCAGGTAAGACTGTTGCATATACATATGAAACAGTAGGTAAAATAGGCGATGTAAAAATACTTCAGCCCATTGACAAGACAAAATCATTCAAACTGCCTGAAGAATCGCACTCGCCAAACACAAAATATGTCTTGTTAAATAAAGACGGAGTATTTCACCAATACCGTGAATATAACGAAAATCACGAAGTAGTACTTGAACTGGGATATCATCATGAAAACGGATGGGGTAAAGGAAGTGTACTGCACGCCCATGTTCATACAATACCGGGCGTACAATGGCATAACTTAGCAGACAAGTTTCGTATTTTTCCCGGTCACCCAATTTATGAAAAATACAAACATCTTTTTGTGGGGGTGAAAATATGAGAGGTAATACAATATCCGAGTTTATGAATGACCTATTGACAATGGGCGGTCCGGAAAAAGAATTTGTCTTTAAAGACAAGCGTTATTTCCTTGAAACTGTTTACAATCACGAAAAACAGCTTAATGAAATGATGATTTGCGAAATATCCGATGGGCAGGATAGTGATAGTGTCAAAGTCAGTTTTTGGGGCAAAGATTTCTTTGAATGTGTTGAACAGTTCGAAGATGCAAAATTGTTTGACGGAATGACGATTTATGAGGCAGAAAATGAGATTGAAGTAATTTACGGATAGCAAAAAAACGCACGGCAACTTCCCCCGCCGTGCGTTTCAAATGCACCGTATTGAAAAATAAAAGGAGTTGTCAGATAATGAACATTGAAAATTTCAAAGACAACGACAAATTCTACAACGGCTTTGAGGACGAGCCGGAAATCACCCTATCCGTTTTGGAAAATCCAGAATACAACATCCATATCTGGGACGGATATTTTACTTTCATCTTTGGCAAGCCTGTATCAGACGGCAAGGGCTGGAACGGCTTTACAAGGGATTATAACCAAACAGAGCGTGTATTCGGCGATGACGATTATGTCATCAAAGATGTTAAAGAATACCTTGATGACATGCAGATATACCGTGACAAGGACTTCGGAGATGAAGAAGCCGGCAAGTGCTTTCGTTTGCTTGAAGATTTTTTGAAGTTTGCATTGGAAAATAATTACCGCATTTTGACACATGTTTTTTAAAAAATTTTTGAATCGGCGCACGCCCCCCCCCCCGGGACGTGCAT
The DNA here is from genome assembly GCA_023667745.1 of Ruminococcus sp. Taxonomy (GTDB): domain Bacteria; phylum Bacillota; class Clostridia; order Oscillospirales; family Ruminococcaceae; genus Huintestinicola. Next base: position 14,745 of record JAMOZU010000012.1, on the reverse strand, counting down.
TCCTTCCCCCCCTTCCAATTAGTAACAACTACAAAAAATCCCCCTCAAAATTTGTACATTATGCGGAATACACAAAAATTTTCTCTTAGGGCTTGAAAAATTTTTGCATATATGCTATAATATAATGTGGCAGACCGTGAACCGCTTTTTCGGACGGATCACAAAAAGTCCGTATTGCTGCGCACAAAAATATCTTGCGGCGCAATCGGGCGTTTGCGGACACTGCGGGCATTCCCCGAAAGCGGCTCAAATACAAGGAAAGGACGGACTAAGATGGGCAAGAACATTATCCTGTACGGCCCTCCCGGCACAGGTAAAACATACAACTCGGTAAACTATGCGCTGTCGATAATCTACAACATTCCCATTGAGGTTGTGATGAAAAAGGACTACAACGCTATGCTCGACCGCTACAACGAGCTGAAAAACAGCTTCGGGCAGATAGAATTTACCACTTTCCACCAGTCTATGGGCTATGAGGAATTTATCGAGGGCATTAAGCCGGTGTTTCTCGAGACCATGAACGAGCGAGGCGAGCGGACGAGGAAAAAGGAAATGGTCTATGTGGTAGACAAGGGCATTTTCAGGGAGTTCTGCCAGAAAGCCACGGAACACCCGGACGAACGGTATGTGTTCATTATAGATGAGATAAACAGAGGAAATATATCGAAGATTTTCGGCGAGCTTATTACGGTAATAGAGCCATCGAAGCGGCTGGGCGAGCCTGAGGAGGTAAGGGTAAGGCTGGCGTATTCCCAAGAGCCTTTCGGCGTTCCCTCGAATGTTTACATAGTGGGGACGATGAACACCGCCGACCGCTCCATTGCCCTGCTTGATACGGCTATCCGCCGCCGTTTTGACTTTGTGGAGATGCTGCCCCGCCCCGACCTTTTCCATGACACTTTTGTGGAGGGGGTCAGCGTGGAAGAGTTGCTGACTACCATCAACAAGCGTGTGGAAATTCTCTGCGACAGGGAACACACCATAGGTCACGCTTATTTTATGGGGCTAAAGACCGAGCCTACCGTGGCAAGGCTTGGGGCTATATTCAAAAACTCCATAGTTCCCCTTTTGCAGGAATACTTCTATGGGGACTATCAGAAAATGCGCTGGGTACTGGGTGACTACAACAAAGAGCCGAACGAGCAGTTTGTTAAAGCCCTTGCCATTGACTACAAGAAAACTTTCGGCGAAAATGTGGAGCTGTTCCTTGATGTGGACGACACCTACGAGATAAACGACGAGGCATTCTGGAATATTGAATCATACAAAAAGTTACTGTCTTAAGTATCGGCGGTTTTACCCCGCCGGAAAAGCATTCGCAACCGAGGTGAGTTACTTTGGGTAAACGTGACAGATACAAAATTGTCGAGAACCAGTTTTTTACAATAGAGGGTTCGAGCGTGCGGGAAAACGGCGTGCCGCTGCCGGAGGAGCTTTTCTGCATGCTGGAGGACTTCTGCCTTGACAAGAAAATGCCCGACCCAAGGGGCATAAACAGCTACATGCTTTCCCCGGAGGGAGAGGGGGGCGAGCGTATTCTGCGGGCGGGGGGTTATGTGGGGGCGATGGTCTTCAAAGACGGCACGCAGGTGGAGCTGCTGCCCATGCTTACGGCAAGAGACAGGCAGGGCAACGAGCTGTCCCACAAGCGTATCCTGCTTAATATGCTCAAATCCATGCGGACTATCCCGCTGACCAACTACAACCTTAACAGCAAGGCGGCGGAAAACCTGAATATTTTCGAAACGTTTATACTTGCCTTTATCAACGAGGTCTACGGCATTGTAAAAAACGGCTTGAAGCAGTGTTACACTCCTTATGAGGACAACGAGCATTTCCTTAAAGGGAAGGTCATATATGCCAAGCATGCCACGAAAAATTTCGCCCACAAGGATAAATTCTATGTTCAGTATGATGTGTTCACCATCAACAGGGCGGAGAACAGGCTGATAAAGTCCACTTTGAAGTACCTGAAAAACATAACCTCTTCCGCCAGAAGCCGCAACAGGCTTGATGCCTTGATAGCCAATTTTGACGGCGTGGATTTTTCCACAAACATTGCTGCGGACTTTTCTGCGGTCACTCTTGACAGGAGCATGCAGGGGTACAAAAACGCCCTGCGGTGGGCGGAGATATTTCTGCTGAGCCGCTATGTTACTGTGACAACGGGGCGAAATGTTGCGTATGCCGTCATATTCACCACGGGGGAACTGTTCGACAGCTACACGGTTTACAGCCTTGGGAAAATGCTTGACAATCAGCGGTTCAAGGCGGAGATACAGAAAAAGCACTATCCCATGCTCAACAAGCCTATGCCCCGGGACAGTGCGCAGGCGTTGGCTGTGATGACCATGCGGGAGACGGGCATGCGGGTGGTATTCGACTCCAAGTGGCAGGAGCTTAATGCGGATGACCCCAACTGCGGCATTTATCAGACGGATATATACGATCTGTATAATCTTCTCGAAATGTACCGTTCGGACAATGTATGCTACATCTATCCTTTGGCGGGAGAGCTTGCGGAGGACAGGCGGGAGATATGCTTTCAGAATGAGGACGGTGTATTGGGGCGTGTTTGCTTTGTGGACATCGGGGACATGGAGGGGAGTTTGATGAGGGTACTGGAGCATATTTTCGGTCAGCTGATGAAAGTCAGGTCGGCGGCGGAGTAATGTGTATATGTGAAAATTGTCCCCCCGGACGCTGTTGAGGAGTGTTCGGGGGGTTTTTGTGTTGTGGAAAATGTACAAAATGGTAGGCGGGGGATTGTGCAGGTATACAAAATTGAGGGAATGTAGGATTATTTTTGCGTTGAGCTATTGACAAGCGGGGAATGTTGTGGTATAATTATAATATAGGGATTTGATTTTGCAGAATGCTTTGTTTTTGTTGGTCTATGTAAGCAATATGCGCCCTGACGGGCGGCGGCATGCTGTGTGCGACATTCGTCGCACACGCTATGCCGCACCGCCGCCCGATTAGTGACTTTATCGGTCAATGTATCATATGGTGTTATGCGTTACTTTGTCTTTTCATTTTGCCGAATCGGGCGGCGGTTCTGAATTGCGTTTGTTTGCAACACTTTGTCACCGACAGGCGGCTTACGCCGCAAGGGCTCTGCCCTTAAACCCGCAAGGGCTCCGCCCCTTGACCCCGCTGGGGGAGACAAGCTCCCCCAGACCCCCTAAGCTGACCTACTGCTCGTGTTATGCGTTTGTTTTTATGATTGCTTTACGAAGTTGCTTACTTGCGTTGCTATGTCTATGTTCACTCCCGCCGCTTTCGCTATCTCCTCCGGTGCTGCGTTCCTGATATTCTCCATTGTCTTGAATGTTGTCAGCAGTTTCATGGCTTTCTTTTCCCCTATCCCTTTGATACTCGTCAGCCCCAATTCAAATGCGCTTTTCCTATGTTTTTTCCTTTGATAGCCTATGGAAAATCTATGCACTTCGTCTTGTATACGTGTCACAAGCAGGAATGCCGATTTCGCTTCGGATATGCTTATCTCTCCCCCGTCCGCTGTGATAGCTCTTGTGCGGTGGTTATTGTCCTTTACCATGCCGAAGACGGGCAATGTTATATCCAATTCCCACAGCACTTCTTTTACGGCGTTAAGCTGATTTTCCCCGCCGTCCAATAAAATCAGATCGGGCAGGCGTTTGAAGCCCTCGTCTGTTTCCTCTTCGTCAAGGTAATGGGTGAACCGTCTGCGCAATACTTCCTGCATACATGCAAGGTCGTTCTGGGTCTTATTCTCCTTGATAGAAAATTTCTTATAGTGTTTCTTACTGGGTCTGCCGTTTTCAAAGACTATCATTCCCGCCACCATATCCGCCGAGCCTAAGTTGGATATATCGTAACTTTCGATATACAGGGGAGTTTTCTTCAATCCAAGCAGTTTCGCCAGTTCCTCCAAGGCGGCTATTTCCTTGGCTGTCCGTCCCACTTTAATGGAAAGATACTCCTCTGCGTTGGAGCGGGCTATTTCCGAAAGCCGCATATAACGCCCTCTTTGGGGGCAGGACACGTCCACGGCGTGTCCGCTTCGGGAACGCAATAGTTCTTCTATATCCGGCATATTACCGGGGTCGCAGGAGAGGACGACGTTACGGGGAACTTCCTTTTGTCCGCTGTAATATTGGGTAACGAAGTTCTCCATCATTTCCTCTTCCGCTTCTTCTTCCCCAAGGAAATATTCGGCACGGTCGAAGAGCCGTCCGCTGCGGTACATAATAACGGCGGCGCATGCTTCTCCGCTGTTGCGGGCAATGGCGACGGCATCTGTATCGGGGAGGGTTTCGGTGATGATATTCTGGCTGTCCGCCGCTCTTTGGACTGCGCTGATACGGTCACGGAGACGGGCTGCCGTTTCAAAGTCCAGTTCCTCTGCCGCTTTGTGCATTTTCTCTGTCATTTTTTTCACGGACATTTCCGAGCCGTTTTTCATATAATCGAGGGCTTCCGAAATTATCTTATTGTAATCCTCTTCGGACACGTTACCGAGACACACACCCATACATCTTTTGATATGGTGGTTAAGGCATGGTCTTCCTTTGCCTATATCACGGGGGAAATTTTTCTTGCATGATGGGAGCATAAAGACACGGTTGACCTCGTTTACGGTCTGCCGTGCCACGAAGGAGCTTGTATAAGGACCTAACAATGTTCCGGAAGAGGGCTTTTGCAGTTCGGCTGTTATGCGGGAATAGGGCGGCGGGGATATGCGGATATAGCTGTAGCCCTTATCGTCTTTCAGGAGAATGTTATATTTCGGGGAATGCTGTTTTATCATGGAGCATTCCAGGACGAGGGCTTCATACTCGGATTTTGTTACAATAAAATCATAGTCGTAGACATTTGCGACCATGCCTGCGACTTTGGGGGTATGATTGGGCGTTTTTGCAAAGTATGAGGACACTCGGTTTCTCAAATTCTTTGCTTTGCCGATATAGATAATATGCCCGCTTTCGTCTTTCATCTGATAAACTCCGGGGGCGGTAGTCAGCAGTGCTGTTTTCTCCCGCAGGAAGTCAAGCCGTGGGTTCATATATAATTACACCTTTACTTTACGTAACTTCGCCCTTACGGGCGGCAACATGCTGTGCAAGGCATACGCCTTGCACAGCACGTTGCACCGCCGCCCGATTGGTAACTTTTTCGGTCAACGTGAAATACGATATTATGCGTTATTTTGTCTTTTCATTTTTCCGAATCGGGCGGCGGTTCTGAATTGCGTTTGCTCACTCTGCTCTGTTAGATACAGGCGGCTTACGCCGCAAGGGCTCTGCCCTTAAACCCGCTGGGGCTTTGCCCCAGACCCCACTGGGGGCGTTCGCCGCCCCCAGACCCCCACGACCGAACCTATTGCTCATGCAATGCTTTCATTATTGGTCACGCTTTGCTACTCTAGCCTCTAGCCCTCTAACCTCTAGCCACTAGAGCATTACCGTGGGCTTTGTTGCCGCTCTTATCTCCATTATTCCCGTTTCCGCATGGAAAAATACCGTCCGCCCGAAATTCGAGCCTGTCTGCTCGGCGATTATGGGTATATTATATGTGGCAAGCACTTTCTTTACCGCCTGTACGTTTCTGTCCCCGATGTTGAACACTGCCGAGTTGGTGGCGAACATCTGCGCTCCTCCGGCTATCTTGGCGGTGAATTTCGCCTTGCGTCCGCCGTTGGCTATCATCTTCTGGATAAGTTCTGTTATCCCCGTGTCGGCATATCTGCGGGGGTTGTCGTTGGGAATGTTCGCCTCCTTGCTCCAGGGAAGCATTATATGCGCCAGTCCCGCAAGTTTTATATCCTTATCGTAAAGGCATATCCCGACGCATGAACCCAATGCGTATGTGCATACCGTGTCGGAATTTCTTGCCACGTTAAGATCGGCTATACCTACTGTTACCATTTTCCATTAACACTTTCTTTCCTCAAAAGACAGGGGATATATCCCTTGAATTTGCCTTTTTTAAAATTACAATGTTTAAATGTTTGTGTAAAATGACATTTCCTAAACTGCCACGCCAAGGTGTTCAAAGAGTGTGTCAAGGGATTTGAGTTCGGGGACGAGTATCATATTGCTCTTGACCTCGTTGGAGACCTGCTCGTTGGCGAACATAAAGTTATCGTCTATAAACAGCACCTTGCTGCCTATATGGGCAAACTGCACCGCAGGCACTGCAAGTATCGCTCCCGCCATATCTATGGAGATATTCGGCACGGAAATATCTATGGTAAGCCCCGACAGGGACGACAGCGCATTGACATAAGACCCCGCCAGAATATTGCCTATTTCCTGAACGAATGACAGATCCATTTCGTCCAGTTCCGTAAGCTCTTTTCTATCCTTGCCGAAGATAGTGTTTATCATAGTTGTGGCAAAACTTTTTTGCAGGACATAGAGCATCATGCCCTCTATATCTCCGCTGAGTCCCACCAGCATTCCGAGAACCACGTTCTCCGGACCGCCTAAGTATCGGACTGCCTCGTCCATTTCCAGCAGCCGCACCGTGGGGACGGAAATGTCTATAGACAAGCTCAGCATTTCCGACAATGAGCTTGCCGCATTACCCTGCCCGATATTGCCTATTTCCCGCAATACGTCAAAATGGACTGCGTTAAGGTCGTGTAAATTTTTCAAAGCCATATTAAGAACACCGTTCCTTCTAATAGAGGCAAGAGGCAAGATAGCTGTTGCCTGTGCCGCTGCTCGTAATTATTTTTATATTTGTCTCCGTTTAATTACTTACTTAATTTCTTAAATTGTTCACCACATTTATAAGGTCGTCATGGAGTTTCACCATGTTGATGTTGAGCTGGAATGCCCGCTGATATTCGATGACCTTTGACATTTCGTTGGCAACGCTTGTTCCCGAAGCCTCCAAGTAACCCTGTTTCTTGGTAACGTCCGGGTCGGCGAACGCCTCGCCGCTGGAAGCTGTGGGGATAACGTAATTGTCCCCGAACTGGTCGAGACCGTAGGGGTTCTCGAAGCGGTAAGTGCCTATGCTGTCCCGCAGGTCGTTGGTGATGACCTGACGGTTCTCGTCAAAGGGGATCTCAATGCGGTTGCCCTCATAGTCAAGGACGAAGCTGCCCTTGGAGTCGCAAAGCTGCCAGCCTGTGCCGTCTCCGTTGATGTCGGTCATATAGAATGCGCCGTCCTTGGAGTAGGCAATATTCCCCGACGGAGTTTCCACGGCGAAAAAGCCCTCGTCAAGAGCGGCAAAGTCAAAGTCTCTGCCTGTGGTGCGCAGACTTGACTGCTCGAACATATAGTCGGTCTTGTCGACCTTCATGCCGTGTCCCGTCTGTACCTCCTCGATGTTGTTATTCCGTTTGTCGTAAATTAGATCCGCAAAGGACGGTCTTGCCGCCTTGAAGCCGTAGGTATTGACATTGGCAAGGTTATTGCCCGTAATATCAATACCCATCTGAAAACCGATAACGGCTGTTGAAGCGGTGAAAAATCCGATTCTACCCATATATAAACACTCCTTTTCCTATGCTGTGCGGTGTTATCTTAGAGGTAAGATGTTAGAGAAATGCGTCTCTGCATTGCCTCGGAAATTTTATCCATTAGTTCCCTGTTATCCCGAATAGCTGGTTGCAGGCGATCTGATTTATGGAATTGGCTATCTGGAGAGCCTGCGAATTGGCGCGGAAAAGGGAATTGGCGTCCATAGCCTTCACCATTTCGTCCGCCACATCTACGTTGGAACGCTCGTACCACCCCTGCCGCACTCGGTAGACCATTCCCTCCGGGGCGTTCCCCCAGCCCAAATCTTCATAGGGGCGGAAAAGGTTGGTGTCCAGTTTCTCCACGTCGGAGGTATCTTCCACAAAGGTAAGGGCAAGCTGCGCCTGTCTGCCGTCTCCGGTGGTGATAAGCCCCGCCTCGGTCACTTTAAAGTCGGCGGTGGCAAGGTAGATGGGGTCGCCGTTGTCGTCGATAACACGCCCGGCGGAACCCAAGGCAAGAAATCCCTCGTCGTCTATATTGAACTGACCGCTCCTTGTAAGGACTATCTCGCCGTCGTCCCGCTGAATGTTAAAGTACATAGAGCCCATTATGCCTATGTCAAGGGGCGAGCCTGTCTGCTCGTAGCTGCCGTCCTCAAGGGAAGTAAATGTATCCACAATGGTACGGTAGCGGATAGTTCCCGTTTCGCTCCGCTGTCCGTTATACAAAAGCAGCAGGGAATCCTCGAATGTGGTGGGGATAGCCGTGTCTGCCTTATAGCCGGAGGTTTTTGTGTTGGCAAGGTTATTGGTGATAATGTTCAATATCCTTTCCTCGTTGATTATACCGTTGGCGGAGGTGTAGTAACCTCTCATCATAAGCAATTCCTCCTTTGGAAGATAACGTTTATATGTTTTTTGACCTAAGGCAAATAAACGCCGGTCATATATCTTTCTTAAAATTCCTGCCGGGAGAAAGCCTCGGAACGGCAATTCCTTAAAGCATATATTCTTTTAAACAATCCCTCAGCCTTGCCACAGCCTTGGAATGTATCTGGCACACTCTCGATTCGGAAACTTCCATTACCTGTGCTATCTCCGAATATTTGAGCTTTTCGTAATAGTAAAGGCTGATGACCGTCCGCTCCTTGTCTTTAAGGGTCTTTATCGCCTCTATCAGCTGCTGCCGCCGCTCCCCCTCAAGTACCGTCCGCTCCGCCTCATAACAGCTGTCGTCGCTGTCGTCGGCAGGGTCGAAGCCGCCTAAGATCATTTCCTCGAAACTCACTGTCTGGGCGGCGGCGTTCCGTGCGGCAAAAGAATCCAGTTTTTCAACGGACATACCCAGAAACTTCGCTATTTCCTCCCGTGTCGGCTCTCTGTCAAGCTTTTCGTAAAGCTCTGAGTATGCCCTGTCATATTGCTTGGCGAATTTCCTCACATTACGGGGGATAATGTCGCTGCGGCGGACATAGTCTATGATAGCCCCCCGCACTTTTATGGAAGCGTATGTATCGAACTTCACTCCCCGCTTTGGGTCAAAGCTGTCGACAGCCCCCATAAGAGCCAATGCAGCCTCGTTGTACACATCGTCCTCATCGGCGTATTTGCGGAACATATTGCGGGTGGAGAGTACGGCATACTTGACTATGTGCATACTGCGCATAACTATCTCGTTGCGGACAGCGTTGTCTTTGTCCCTGCCGTATTTCTCAAACAGCCCCGCTATCTCCGCTGCCGGGTCGGCGGGCATATTTTCGGCGGCATACATACTGTTCACCCCCAAATAAAAGGAAGTTTCTGTTTACGTTACGGTTTTTTCCCCGCCGTAGGCGGGGAAAAACCGCCCGGCATCCGAACTCTAGATACTGATGTTTCCAACAGCCTGAATCTGCACGGAATTGTCTATCTCGTTAAAGGACAGCACCGTGACCCCTTGTATGAACTGATCCACCAACTTCTTGAAGTATATACGCACAATGGGAGAGGTCAGCACAATGGGACTGGGGACAACGTCCTTTATCCGCTCAACCTGCGCATTGAGAGAGGCGATAAGGTCCTGAATGGACTGGGGATCCATGGCAAGATATGAGCCTTGCTCGGACTTTTTGACGGAAGCGATTATCTTGTTTTCCGTTTCCGTGTCGAGTGTTATCACCCTCACCTGACCGCCGTCGGAGAAACGCCTTGTAATGGTGCGCTTTAACGCCTGACGGACATATTCGTTGGTAATGTCAAGGTCTTTCATATTATGCTGATTGTCTGCCAAGGTCTCCAGAATGGTCTGCAAATCCCTTATGGGGATATTCTCTTTTAACAAAAGGCAAAGTTCCTTCTGAAGATACGCCACGGGGACAATGTTCGGCACAATATCCTCTACGATAGAGGGATTTGTTTCCTTCAGCTTGTCGAGCATGGTCTTTACGTCCTGACGGCTCAAAAGCTCGTGGGCATAGTTCTTGATGACCTCGGAAAGGTGAGTTATCATAACGGAAGTGGGGTCTATAAGGGTGTAGCCCGCAATTTCCGCTTTCAGCTTGTTTTCCTCGCTTATCCATTTGGCGGGGATATTAAAGGCGGGCTCGATGGTGTCAATGCCGTCCACCTCTTTGGTAATGCCGCCGTTGTCAAGGGCAAGATAATGATCCATCAATATCTCCCCTTGGGCTACCTCCTCGCCTTTTATCTTTATGATATACTGGTTGGGGTTTATGTGCTGATTATCCCTCATTCTGATCGAGGGGAACACCATGCCCATATCCATGGCAAACTGCTTGCGGAAAATTACCACACGCTCGATAAACGTCCCCCCCGAAGCCTCGTCCGCCAAGGGGATAAGGGAATAGCCGAACTCCATTTCCACAGGCTCTACCGCCAACAGCTTGTAAACGTTGTCGATGTCCTTGTAATATTCCATTTCGGAAATGGCATCCTGATTTTCCGCCATTTCCCGCATTCCCTCTTCGTCAATGCCGTTTTCCTCGGCTATCTTGAGAGTGCGGTTAAGCCCGAAGCTAAGCCCTATGAGCGCACCGCCCAGAATGAACAGGGTGAGCATTGGGAAGCCGGGGATAAAGCCCATTATGAACATTACCCCGCCTGCGATTGCAGGGACTGTTGGCTGAGCTGTGAACTGCCCCAGAACGTCGCTGTTAAGAGACTCCTCGGAAGCGGCTCTTGTTACTATCATACCCATGGCAACGGATATGAGGAGGGAAGGTATCTGGGAGCAAAGACCGTCTCCCACGGTGGCAATGGTGTAAGTGCTGAGAACCTCGGTAAACTCCATGCCCTCGAATGCCATACCCATTATTGCGCCGCCCAAAAGGTTTACAATGGCGGCTACTATGGAGAATGTTGCGTCTCCTTTGACGAACTTCGCAGCACCGTCCATAGCTCCGAAAAAGTCGGATTCACGCTGAATCTTATCGCGCCTGCGTTTTGCCTCGGCGTCGTCTATTATCCCTTGGTTAAGGTCGGCATCGATAGCCATCTGCTTACCGGGCATAGCATCGAGGGTAAATCTTGCTGTTACCTCCGCTACACGCTCTGCACCCTTGGTGATAACCACCATCTGCACCACCGTAATAAGGACAAAGACTATAAATCCCACTACAGCGTTCCCCTGCATAACGAACGTACCGAATGCGTTTATTATCTCTCCCGCATATCCCCTGTTCTGGAGAATGGAACGGGTGGAGGATATGTTAAGACCAAGTCGGAATACCGTGGTTATAAGCAAAAGGGAGGGGAATATGGAAAACTCCAGCGATTCCTTTATATACATTGTGGTGATAAGGATATACACCGACAATGCAATATTCACCGCAAACAGCAGATCCAACAGTGCTGTGGGCAGGGGTATGATTATGAGGAATATGGCAACGATGACAAACACCGTTACTATATTCTTGCTCACAACTTTTTTAAGAAAATCCAAGGGTTTGATCACCGCCTAGGAGCCGGAGGTAAGAGACTGGAGGCTACAAACCGCCGCCCTTTACTTCCGAATATTTATCTAAACAATCGGCATATTTAGAGCCGTAGAAATAATCAATGATGAAAACGTACCTGTCTAGCCTCCAGCCTCTATCGACTAGTAACTATACGGCGTTTTGACAGTGGGCTTTTTAACGCCGGGGATAGGTTTGTTTTTAAGGTTGTGAACGAACCAGATAACGTCCGCAACGCTTTCGTAAAACTCCACGGTTATCTGACTGCCCACCTCTATTTTCTCGTAAAGGGAACGGGCGAGGGGTTTATTTTCCACCGTGGGGACATCTGCTCCCTCGGCTATCTCCACAAGCCTTGCCGCTCCTTTGTCCTTGGCTTTAGCCACCACCACCGGGGACGGAGCTTTCGACGGGTCATACCGTATCGCCACTGCGATATGTGTAGGGTTACGTATTACCACGTCTGCGCTTGGGACTTCCTGCATCATGCGCTGCTGCGCCATCTGCTGCTGAATAGCCCTGCGCTTGCCCTTTACTTTCGGGTCACCCTCCATCATCTTGTACTCGTCCTTGACTTCCTGCTTGGTCATTTTCAGGTCGTTTTCAAAGCTCCAACGCTGAAAGAGGAAGTCCGCTGCGGCTATCGCCACGAAAACCATACCGATGGTCATTACAAGGGAAAATATGGTCTGGGCTGTGTACACAAGCCCCTCCTGGGGTTCGAGCCACAAAAGGCGTATTATCTCGTGAAGCCTGTTCCCCAACTCATTGTAGACCACCGCAATGAGGATAACCATTTTGAGCAGCGACTTTGCCGTCTCAAACATTTTTTTCAGGGAGAACATATTTTTTATGCCCTTCATGGGGTTGAGCTTATCGAGTTTGAACTTGATCGTCTCAAAGGAAATGAGGAATTTCGTCTGAACTCCGGTTGATATTATGGAAACCGCAAAGGACACCACTAAAAGTATGCCGCTGCATATTAAAAATATCAGCGCAGCCCTTGCGAAAAATTGCTTAACATACATTACGCTGTCAACATATCTCATATCTCCTATCCCCTCGCCGGAGGTTGAGATTATCCCCTGCATATAATTTGATAAACTGCCGAATATCAGCGGGGCTGTCACCCGCAGCACAAGGAATGTGAGAAACAGCGAACAGACAATGGAAATATCTTGGCTTTTCAAAACCTGCCCTTTTTTTCGAGCGTCACGGCGTTTTTTCTCCGTAGCTTGTTCGGTTTTTTCCTCGCCGTTTTCGTTTTCAGCCACTTTAAAACCACCACCTGCTAGTTGCTAGGCATTAGAGGCTAGAGACTGGAATTAACTAAGCCCTACTCCTCGGCAAGCCGGATTAATTTTAAACTTTATGCTATATGCGAGGGTCTAAATTCTAGTCTCTAGCCCTCTAACCTCTAGCTCCTATCTGCTAACTGCTCCAAATAATGCCCACTGCATTTTTGCAAGTCTCCAGCATATTATTCATATAATCAATTATGAACTCGGAAAGAGCGGGGGTAATGGCGAAAAGCACCGCAAAGCCCACCAGCACTTTCAGCTGAATGTTCACAGCCATTATCTGTATCTGGGGGACGGCTTTCATCATAATTCCCACGGAAAATTCCACTATCAGCTCCGCCGCCATTATGGGCATTGCAAGCTGTACCATAAGGGTAACTATATTGGTGAACATTTCCACAGCCGTCCAGCCGAAATTGTAATCGGCAAACCCCGAACACAGGGGGATAGTCTCGAAAGAGTCCGCAAATATCTTTATAAGCGTAAGATGAGAGTCGCTGACAAAGAAATACAGGTAAAACATATACCCTATATACGACCCGTAAAGAGACATCTGCATACGGGAAGAGGGGTCGAATATTTTCGCCATGCCAAGTCCTGCCTGGGAGTCCATTATCTCCCCCGCAAAGAATATCATGTAAACGAAAAGATCGCAAATAAAGCCCAGTATAAGCCCCACAGCCAGCTCCCGCATTATGCACAGGACATATTCTCCCGCAGTGTCACCGATGTCAAGTTCTCCCACGTGTATCGTCATGGCGATAACGTAGGTTATCAGCAGGGAAGCCCCCGCTCTGACCCGCCCGGGGACATTGGCTCTCGAAAGAATGGGGTTAAAGGAGAATATCCCCAGTACTCTTGCAAATATCATCAGAGCGGCGTCCGTATTGTCCATAAGGACATTCCAAAACTCATCCATTTTACGTCACCGTATGGGTGCTTATCTGCTCTATGACCTCGAATATCTCCGCCACAAAGCTGTCCATCTGGCCCATTATAAAGGAAGCCATCACAAACAGCAGCAGGATTATTGTCAGCACCTTGGGGACAAAGGTCAGAGTCTGCTCGTGAACCTGTGTTGCCGCCTGTATAATGGCGATAACAAGCCCCACTATCATGCTTATTATAAGCAAAGGACCTGCCAGCTTGAAAGTAAGAGTCATGGCGTCCCTTAGAATTTGCAGTACAGAATCCTGGGTCATTTACTCTAACCTCCGTACAGGTTGAACCCGTTCACCAGCGACCCTGCCAGCAGCTGCCAGCCGTCCACAAGAACGAACATCAGTATTTTAAAAGGCATAGCCACCGTTGCAGGCGGCATCATCATCATACCCATTGACATAAGTATGGTGGAGACCACCATATCTATTATCAGAAAGGGAATGTAAAGCAGAAAGCCTATCTGAAAGCCTATCTTTATCTCGCTTAAAATGAAAGCGGGAGCAACAAGGGTAAAGGGTATCTTTTCCGCAAACTCCTCTTCGGTCTCGGAGGAATAGTCCTCCCCGGAAAGGTTGATGAAAAACGCCATTGATTCGTTGGAAGTGTTGGCAAGCATCCATTTTTTCAAAGGCACGCTTGCTTCTTTTACCGCCTCAATGGAGGTGTATTCCCCGTTTTTGTAGGGGACATACGCCACCTCGTTCATCTCATCCACCACAGGGGACATTATGAACAGGGTAAGAAACAACGCAAGCCCTATCATTACCTGATTTGGGGGAGTTTGCTGTATTCCCATAGCGTTCCTCAAAAGGGAAAAGGAAATGATGATCCGTGTAAAGCAGGTCAGCATTACCAAAAGGGAGGGGGCTAAGGAAATAATGGTTATAAGAACGATAAGGTCGATGGTGGAGTTGCTGTTGTCAACGTCAAGGAGATCTAAAATGCTGTCGGCATCGTCTCCCGCTGCGTCCGTCTCCGGCTGCTCATAGGGGAGAGTCGTGCCGGGGGTGGTTATCGCCTGTGGAGGATTGGTAGTCTGGGCGGTTTCGGGGACGGTGGTGGTAACGTTGGATATCTCCGTTTC
>JAMOZU010000129.1 GCA_023667745.1 Ruminococcus sp. | reverse complement strand
CCCCGCAGCCGAGGAAAACGCACTGTACAGCGGCTCTGTTACCGTGTTTGACAGACCCAGCGGCTCAAAGGGCTTCGGATATAGGCTCATCTGACGGGGAAAGGACATCTCCGCAAAAATATATCCCGCCGCCGCAGGGCATACTATCTCGCAGCCTCTTCCGCCGAAAGGAGCTTTTGCAATGCACACCGCAAAAACGCACGCTCCCGCCGCTATTGTGTACGGCACACCGGCAGGCATAAGGCAGGCTATTGCAAGCCCCGTGTCAAGGGCGGAAAGATCGTGTATATGCAGCCTTTTTTTGCGCAGGATAAGGCACACCATATCCGCCGCCATGCAGCTCCCCGCACACACCCCCGTTACAGCCGCCGCCCGCATGCCGTAATAGTACACGCCCATTCCGCACAGCATAAGCAGTATCGCCGTTCTCCAGCATTCGGCGGCAAAGCCCTCCGGCAGCCCGCTCTTTTCCTTTAAACCCGCCGCTTCAAGTATATCCTTCTTCATAGTCAACACCTGCCGGAAGTAAGAGGCAAGAATTACAGCCTTTGCATTTTTTGAAATCCCCGCCGTTCCTTGACCGTCCCGCCGTTTTTTCCGCCCGCAAAGCATTAAATTCCTTGCATGGCTTTTAATATCCGTTATCTCTTGGGTCTTGCTCCCGGTTTTTTTTCTTGTAAATTTTTTTAAATTCCCCTCTTCCCTGCAATAAGACAAGAACGAGGGAATAAAATATTCTATGCAGCCGTTTTTATGGGAGATGATCTTTTGCACAGTGAACATATCGGGAAAAACGCCCTTAAAATAACCCTCACCGCCGCCGAACTGAAAGCCTCCGGGCTTTCACAAAAGGAACTTCTGTCACGGGACAAAAGAACCTCCGACCTTGTAAACGCCCTTGTGCAAAGGCTTTCCCGTGAAGGACAGCTGCCCCGGGGCATTATCGGGGAACATTTGACAGCCGAGGTCATTTCCGCCAAAGACAATGGCTGTATCGTCTATGTAACATGCGAAACACCGACTCCCGAAGCAAACATCCCAAAATACGCTGCAGCCTTTTTCTCAATGCCGCCCCTGCTTCGGGTATGCTCCCTGCTGTACAGCCGCCATAGCTATTCCGGACTTGCCGAGGACGTCTCCCTTTGGGCGAACCGTGCCGTAAGCCTGCTTATCTTCCCGCTGTCCTCGCCGAACATCCCCCTTGCGGACGACATACGGCAATACGCCCCCGTCATACCTCTCCCCGACCATTCCCATGAAAAACTCTCCGAACATTTCACCCTTATCCTCGAACAAAACGCCCCCGAAATACTCCTTCGTACCATAAAGCTCTGATTTAATGCTTTTCCCCGACTGCAAAAAATACAGTAAACAGAACGTTTCCGGAAACCGGAGGTTAAAATTAATTCCTGCCTCCTGCTTCCGACCTCCTGCCTCCTAATTGCCGTTGCCTTTTAATTTCTTTGCTGCCTCCCGCATATCCTCCGCATTAAACAGATACGACCCCGCAACCAGTATGTCCGCCCCCGCCCCGACTGCGGCTTGTGCCGTTTCTGCGTTTATGCCGCCGTCCACCTGAATAAGCGTTTGCAGCCCTTCCTCGGATATCCGACCCTTTATTTCTCTTATCCGCTCCAATACGGACGGAATAAACGCCTGTCCCCCGAAGCCCGGTTCAACGGTCATCTGCAAGATATAGTCCGCATATTTCGCATAAGGCAATACCCGCTCCAACGGCGTTTTCGGCTTTACCGCCAGCCCCGCCTTTGCACCGCCCCGGCGTATCATCGACAGCAAAGCGGCAGGGTCATCGGTACACTCGGTGTGAAAACTTATCATATCGGCTCCCGCCTCTAAAAAAGCGGATATGTACTTTTCGGGTGACGTTATCATCAGATGAACGTCCACAGGCAGCCTTGTGCCTTTTCTTATGCCTTTGAGCATAGGTATGCCGAAGCTGATATTGTCCACGAACACCCCGTCCATAACATCGAAGTGAACGTGACCGCAGCCGGATTTTTCTATTCTTTCAAGCTCCTCCCCAAGCCGCAGCACATCTGCACTCAGAAGAGACGCGGAAACTATCGTACTCATTAAAATATACCGCCTTTGGGAAATTAGAGGCAAGAGGCAGGGCAAGCCCTGCAAGAAGCAAGCGGCAAGAATCAAAAACTTTGAACCGAAGCCAACGCAGAACAGCAAGCCTTCAATGACGCTGTAAAGCGTTAAAACTCTTGCCTCTTGCCTCTTGCCTCTCGTGTGAGCTCCGCTCACACATTTCTTGCCTCTCTATAAGTATACCCCAAAAACTCCCCATTCGTCAATAGAAATTTTGCGGGTATCTTTCATTTTTACGTTTCGACGGTTTTCGGCGGATTTCACAGGCGTGAATTGTGCATTTTTCCGACGGCGCAAGTTCCCGGGGGTCAAGCCGGGAAAATTTGCGGAGGAAATTATTACAATTTGGTTAAAATTATCAAAAACGCTTTACTTTTAGCTTTTAATATGTTAAAATAAATTTATATGAGACATAAGGGGACATTTTTTCGGTTTTCCCATGCCGGACATAATACAAATCCCATAATTCCGACGGGGATCGGTATAAGCCCTCCGTCAAGCCCCCATTCCTTGTGAAAGCAGAAAAATTCCGATCGCAAATTATGTATGCCGGGCGTTTTTTCCGCCGCAGGCGGGAGAAAAAACTTATACTTATAAGGATCGTACCCCGGCAATCCAAATAAAAGTAAAAGCGGTTTGCCGCGAAATGAAAGGAAGTTATATAAATGGACAGCGAAAAAACGGAAGAGAAAACCCTTGATTTTTTGTATGAGGCTATACTTACCCTTAAGACCAAGGAAGAATGCGCCGCATTTTTAGATGACTTATGCACGCCATTTGAGCTTAACGCAATTTCCCAGCGGCTGCTGGTGGCGAAAATGCTGTCGGAAAAGAAAATATACAACAACATCGTCGCCGCCACGGGTGCCAGCACAGCCACCATCAGCAGGGTCAACCGCACTCTCAACAACCGCTACACCGGCGGCGGCTACAGGATAGTTTTTGAAAGGCTCGAAAATTTCAGCAGCGGCGATTTCCTGTCGGGAAACAAGGGCGGCGAGGAATGAACAAGGGTTACGGTTCTTTCGCCCTGTGCTATGACTCGCTGATGAAAGAAGCGGACTATGCCGGGCGGGGAAGGGTTCTCGACAGGCTTATTCAAAAACACGGCGGCAAAAAAGGCATCCTCCTTGACCTTGCCTGCGGTACGGGAAATATGTCGGAGGTAATGGCGGAACTGGGATATGACGTTATCGGTACGGATATTTCCGGGGAAATGCTCAATGCGGCTCTTGACAAAAAAGCGGAAAGCGGACTTCCCATACAGTATCTGCGGCAGGACATGCGGCGGCTGGATATGTTCGGCACGGTGGACGTTACCGTCTGCTGTTTTGACAGCCTCAACCACCTTTGCGGCATAGAGGGTATCGAAGAGACCTTCCGCCGTGTGGCTCTCTTTACCGATCCCGGCGGGCTTTTCCTCTTCGATATGAACACCCCTTATAAAGACAGGGAAATTCTCTCTTCCAACACCTTTGTCTATGATCTTGAACAGGTCTACTGCGTGTGGCAGAATTTCCTTGACGAAACATCACGGGACTTTCGTGTGGATATTTCCCTTGACTTTTTCGTCCCCGACGAAAGCGGGCGTTACAGCCGCTTTTCCGACGAGTTAAGCGAGACCGCCTATGACAGCGGCGTTATAGCGGAAGTCCTCGAAATATCCGGCTTTTCCCTTTTGGAAATACTGGACGGCGATACTTTCGTTCAGCCCGCCCAAACAAGCGAACGTCTGCTGTATGTTGCAAAAAGCAAGAAACAATGTTAAATCAACTTGCATTTTTTGTATGGCGCAATTATAGTATACCATATATTTTACCTCTTGTCAATAGTTTTGCGCAAAACAAATTGCACTGCACACAAATTTTGTATACCTGCACAATTCGAGTTCGTACAAACCGCATTTCATTATGCAAAATCACATAAAATTAAGGAAGTTAAATTTATGGCAAAAATCGTAAGAGTCCTTTCCGAGAATGCATCCGTTGTGGCGACAGCCATTGACGCAACGGACATAGTATCGGAGATAGAACGGATCCACAAGACCTCCGCCGTTGTAACAGCGGCTCTGGGGCGGCTGACAATCGCCGCTTCCCTCATAGGCATAAGCCTTAAAAGCGACAGGGACACGGTGACCGTCCGCATGAACGGCAGCGGACCCGCCGGGGGCATGACAGCCGTCTCCGACAGCCGGGGGAACGTTAAATCCTACGTTGTCAACAATATCGTTGAACTGCCCCTGAACAAGTTCGGCAAACTGGACGTGGGGGGAGCTGTGGGCAAAAACGGCACGCTATCGGTGGTCAAAGACCTGGGGCTGAAAGAACCCTACGCGGGACAAGTCCCCATAGTCTCCGGAGAAGTGGCGGAGGATATAGCAAGCTACTTTGCCGTGTCCGAGCAGATCCCCACAGTGTGCGGACTGGGAGTGCTGGTACACCCCGACCTTACCGTAAAAGCGGCGGGAGGCTATCTTGTTCAGCTGCTGCCCTTTGCGGACGAAGGCTGCATTGACGTTCTCGAAAAAAATGTCAACTCCCTCCCCTCGGTGACCCAAATGCTCTCTTCGGGCGTAACGGCGGAGGAAATGGCAATGCGCACCCTTGAGGGCTTAAAGCCGCAAGTCCTTGACAGGCTTGAAAGCCGCTATAAATGCGACTGTTCACGGGAACGTGTGGAAGCGGCGGTGATTTCCATAGGTCGTGAGGAGCTTGAAAAAATGGCTGCGAAACAGGAAACGGCAGAGGTCTGCTGCCATTTCTGCGACAAGAAATATGTCTTTACATCAGCCGAAATACGAGGGCTTATCCGAAAAGCGGCTAGAGGTTAGAACGTGAACTGCGTTCATGCCGGAAGCCGGAAAAGAAACCCCTTTCTTGCATTTGATAACATAACTTTAACCAAACCGGAATAAACTTTACTAAACAATACAAAGCTAACAGCTGCTATCAAATAAATTTTACTGTGGCAATGTAAGGCATTATGTCCAGTCTCCAGCCTCTTACCTCTAGCCGCTAACAGCCACTAACAGGAGGACTGAACCTTATGGCAAAAACAAGAGTAGCCGTTATTTTCGGAGGAATGTCAAACGAGCATGATATTTCCCTTATTTCGGCGTCTAACATTATCTCAAAGCTGAACCCCGATAAATACGAGGTCATACCCATAGGCATAACCCGCAAAGGGCGGTGGTTTTTCTACCCCGGAGACTATTCTTCCATCAAGGAAGACCGCTGGGAAAGCGACCCGGACAACACCCCCGCCGCTATTCTCCCGGACACCCTCTGCAAGGGCATAGCCAAAATTTCCGACGGGCGGCTGAATATCGTCAAGGTAGATGTGGTGTTCCCGGTTCTTCACGGAAAATACGGCGAGGACGGCACTATACAAGGGCTTCTTGATATGTCGGGCATTCCCTATGTGGGCTGCGGTTGCCTCTCCTCCGCCGCCTGCATGGATAAGGAATACACCCACTGCGTTCTGGAACACGCAGGTATACGAATGGCAAGATACAGGGTCATCGACCAGTCGGAGCTGTCAAAACTTGACAGAGTATGCGAAAATATCGTAAACGACCTTGAATTTCCCATATTTGTCAAACCCGCCCGCAGCGGCTCGTCTGTGGGGGTCAACAAGGCGGACTGCTTCGAGGACCTGAAAAACGCCGTCAAGCTCGCCTTTACCCATGACAAAAAGGTAATAGCCGAGGAATACATAAAGGGCAGGGAGCTGGAGTGCGCCGTTTTCGGTACGGACAACCCCTTCGCCTCGGATGTGGGCGAGATAGCCTCCTGCAACGAGTTCTACGACTATGACGCAAAGTACATACTGGGAACATCCGGGCTTACCATTCCCGCCGAGATACCCTCCGATAAATCCGGGGAAATACGGGAAACAGCCGTGAAAGCCTTCAAAGCCATGAGCTGCTTCGGGCTTGCCCGTGTTGACTTTTTCCTGAAGGAAGACGGCAGCGTGTACCTGAACGAGATAAACACCATGCCCGGCTTTACTTCCATAAGCATGTACCCGAAACTGATGGAAAAACTGGGCATACCCACCGAGGAGCTTCTTGACAGGCTTATTAAACTGGCGATGGATAGGTGAATACCGATTTAGGCTGTTTTCCCCGCCGTAGGCGGGGAAAACAGCCGCAAATTCCAAACCTTGAAGGAGAACAACATTTATGACCGAACCAATCAGCGAAAAAGCCGTAGGCGTGTTCGATTCGGGACTTGGGGGGCTTACCTGCGCCGCCGAGCTGATAAAGCTCATGCCCAACGAAAACATCGTCTATTTCGGGGACACCGCAAGAATACCCTACGGCACCCGCAGCAACGAAACTATCCTCGAATACGCCCGTCAGGACGTGAATTTCATCAAAGAAAAAAACGTTAAAATGATAATAGCCGCCTGCGGAACGGTCTCCTCTGTGGTGGGGAAAACCAAGGACTTCGCAGGAGACACGCCCTTTACCGGGGTCGTTATCCCCGCCGTGCAGGCAGCATGCGCCGCCACCCGCAACGGACGTATCGGCGTTATCGGCACTCCCGCCACTATCCGCTCCGGAGCGTACGGCAAAGCAATACGCAATATCCGCACCGACTCTGCCGTAATAGGCAACGCCTGTCCCCTGTTCGTCCCCATGGTGGAAGCGGGGATAACCGATAAAAACGACCCGGTGGTAAAAGCCATGACCGAGCGTTATCTTACGCCCATAAAAAACGAAGGGGCGGACGTGCTTATTCTGGGCTGCACCCACTATCCCCATTTGCGTGAAGCAATATCCGAATTTATGGGTGAGGACGTTACCCTTATTTCGGCGGGAGCGGAAGCGGCAAAATTCGCCCTGAACACTCTTGCAAGCCAAAATCTCCTTTCCGCCCGAACCGAACCGGGGACGGTTACATATTACACCAGCGACAGCCCGGAGCTGTTCAGAGAAAATGCGGAAACCTTTCTGGGAGGGAAAATAACCGGAGAGGTAAAGAGAG
>JAMOZU010000128.1 GCA_023667745.1 Ruminococcus sp. | reverse complement strand
ACCTTAGGGAGAGGGGCGGGGGGCGGCTGTGCCTTACTAAATACAGAGCGTCCCCGCCCCGTCCCCTAGGGTTTCCCCCCCACATCTTCACTTGCAGGTGTCAAAAAACTAACTTTATTTTTGAACAACCTTTCAGGCAAGTTGCGGCTACCAAAAAACTAACCTTATTTTTGAAAAAGAGCCACTCACGGCGAGTGAGCAAAAAAGCCCCACGGCGTATGAGTGACCAACAGGAGTACCGCCCATGAACCTCGATCCCCGCCTTTCCCTGTGCGCCCAAGCGGTGCAGGGGGACTATGTATGCGACATCGGCACAGACCACGGCTGTCTCCCCGCATTTCTCCTGTTATCCGGGAAATGCGGCAGGGCTTTGTGCGCCGATATAAATATCAAGCCGCTCAAATCAGCGGAGGAAACGCTGAAAAAAGCGGGCGTTTTCCATATGGCTAAAACCCGTCTGTCCGACGGCTTTGCCGCCCTCGATATAACGGGCGTTACCGATATAGTCATAGCGGGCATGGGGGGCGAGACCATAGCAAAAATACTGTCCCACGAAAAAGCCCGCTGCAGCGCAAATTTCATTCTCCAGCCTATGTCAAGAGCGGAGATACTGCGGGATTTTCTCGGCGCAAACGGCTTTGAGGTAACAAGCGAAAACGCCGCCGTCAGCGGGGAATTTGCCTATACGGTCATGACCTGCCGGTTTACGGAAGTTCCCTATGCTGTCTCTGCGGAGCGGTGTATCACGGGGCTTCTCGACAGCTCCGACCCCGCCGCAAGGGAGTATGTTTCAAAACAGCTCAAAAGAATGACAGCCGCCGCAAAGGGGCTTATAAATTCATCGGATATTTCCCAAAAGTCCAAAGGGGAGAAACTTCTGTTGCTTGCTGAAAATATTCAGCCGGAGTGGAATTTATAAACATGAGCAGATATAACTTTAATAACAAAAACTCGTATCTATTTTCTAAACCACAGTATAAGTAAGTCCGCTGACTTCCGCACAACATAATCAGTGAGATCTAACACTGGGTACAATTGTTTAGCAATTCACCAAGCGATAGCCTGGGGGTGGGAAAGGGGTCAAGGAAAGGGGGGTTCCCCTTGCCGGCAAGTTGCAGCTGCCGAAAAATAAAAGCATTTGCAAAAACTCCCAAATACCTCAAACATTATTCCAATACACCGAAAGGATTTTTCCCATGATAACCGTCAAGGAAATTTACGACCAAATCAACAGCATAGCCCCCTTTTCCGCCGCCGAAAGCTGGGACAACTGCGGCATTCTCGCAGGCAGCCCCGACGCTCCCGTAACAAAAGTCTTAACGACCCTCGACATAACCAAAGAGACGGTAAAAGAAGCGGAAGAAAAGGGAGCGGGGCTGATAGTCAGTCACCACCCGGTGATTTTTCACCCGCTGCGTACCGTCCTCGCCGATACCGTTACGGGATTGCTGCTGCAAAAGGGCATATCGGCAGTATGCGTACACACTCCCTTTGATATGTCCCCTGCGGGCATGGCAAAAGGTCTCCTTGACATTCTCGAAAAGCCATTGGGACTTGTCCGCTCATCGGAAGAGCCTCTTGAAGTGACCGGGGAAAATTTAAGTATCGGGAAACTCTATCTCCTCGCCGAACCCCTGTCCCCCGAAAAATGCGCAAAGCTCGCCAAGGAAGCACTGGGCTGTAAATACGTCCGCTTCACACGGGGGAACAAGCCTATATCAAAAATTGCGGTATGCTCCGGATCGGGCGGCAGCGTAATTTCCCTTGCCATGGATAAAGGAGCAAACGCTCTTATCTCCGGGGACTTCAAACACGACCAATTCATCGACTCTCTCAACAGCGGATTCACCCTTATCGACTGCGGGCATTTTTACACTGAGCGGATATTCGCAAACCTTATGCGTGACGAACTTTCCGAGGCTTTTCCTCAACTGGAAATTTCCGCCGCCGACAGCTGTATTGACCCTGTGGATTATGTCTGAACCGGCAATCGGAAAAGCGTATTTTTTCCCGCCGAACGGCATATTTATTATAACATATTTTCATATGTTTGTCAATAGCCTAATGCAATATTTTTAATAACTCTGCGAATTTTGTATATCTGCACAAATCCATTTCGTAAATTTGTTTATTTTTCACTATGCAAAATTCTCGCTTTGCTTTATTTGTTGCCGGACAATATGTTTCCCTTCTGCCGCATGGAACATAACCAAATCAAAAATAACGACCGGGGGTAAAAAAATGCTTAACATTTTATATGGACTTCCCAAAACAGGCAAGTCATGCGCCATGGCGGAAATGATAAAAGAGGAATTGGCGGCGGGGGGGAAAAGCCTTGTGGTAATACCCGACCAGTTCACTTTCGAGTATGAACATCTGCTGTACAACCGTTTGGGAGCGGCACTCTTCAACGGCGGCGGACTGGAGATACTGTCCTTTTCCCGCCTGTCCCGCTATGTTTTCGAGCATACCGTCCGCCCGGACAAAGAGGGGGCAGACCCTGCGGCTAAACTGGCGGTAATGTATATGTGCGTCAAAAAAGCCCTGTCGGAAGGTTCGCTTGTCTACTTTGAAAAACAAGCCGCCCGCCCGGACTTTGCAAAAACCGTCATGACAATGACTGCCGAGCTTATCCATTCGGGAGTTACCCCCGAAATTTTAAGCGGCATTGCCGACAAGGCAGCCCGTAAAAAGGGCATGGAGTCCGCCGCCCGTAAACTCTCCGACCTTGCCGTCCTCTATTCCGCCTACACTTCCCGCCTTGAAGCCCTTTCCCTGCGGGACTCCGCCGTGGACACCCGCCTTGCCGCAAGAGAAGCGGAGGCGGCGGGGCTTTTTGAGGGCATGAGCGTTTACATAGACGGATTCAAGAGCTTTACCGGCGACCAGTACGATATGATTTCGGCGATCCTGAAAACTTCTGCCGGGCTTACTTTCTGCGCCACGGCGAATGACCTTTCCCGACCGGGCGGAAATATGTTCGCTCCCGTCTGCGAAACGGCGGCAAGGCTTACGGGCATAGCTCAAAGAGCGGGCAGGAAGGTAAAAACGCTGAAATTCGATACCCCTTATTACGTCTCTCCCGCCCTTGCGCATATCTCACGGTCTCTTACCCTGTCAATGCCTAAAACGTCGGACTTAGCGGAGGACATTCAACAGGACGTTACCGTTGTCACCGCCGACGATCTTAGGAGCGAATGTGCCTTTGTATGCTCGGAAATAAGGCGGCTGCTCCGGGAGGACAAGACCCTGCGCCCGTGCGATATAGCGGTTCTCAGCCGTACCATGCACGACGATATATCTCTCCTCGGTACGTATTTCGACCGCTATAATATCCCCTACTACAGCGACAAAAAGCCCTCGGCGGCGCATAAGCCCCTGACCGTTGCCATAACGGCGGCACTGGAGCTGGCGGCGGCGAAGACGATCGACACCGAGGCAGTCCTGCGCCTTTCCAAGACCCGCCTTACCGACACTTCCCCCGACGACGGAGCGTATCTGGAAAACTACTGCTTCATCTGGGACATCAACGGAGCGACCTGGAACGAGACCTTCCCGGACGAGCGGGCGGAGGATATAAAAAACCGCCTTTTGGAACCTGTCATGCGGCTGCGGCGAGAAGCGGCGAAAGACCCCACCGGAAAGGGCATATCCGCCGCCCTCCGCAGGTTTATAGCATATTCGGGGATAGAAAAAAGGGCACTCACTCTCTCCGAGGACTCCCAAAGCCGCAGGATAGCCCAAGGGACGGAAAAAATTCTCCTGTCGATAGAGCGGGCCGTCCCAGATGAGATGACATTGCAACAGTTCCGAGACATCTTCACCCTCGCAGCCGACAGGCTTACCCTTGCCGCTCCCCCGGCAGCACTTGACGGCGTGCTGGCGCAGCAGTCGGACCTAGCACGTCTGTCGGAGGTAAGAGTCGTATTCGTGACCGAGGCAAACGACGGCGTTTTCCCCTTTGCCGTCAGCGACAGCGTGACCTTTTCCGATAAGGAAAGGGAGCTTTTCAAAAGCGAGGGCAGCGACCTTTCGGGAAGCATGAAAAAGCGGGCGGAGGAGGAGCGGTTCAACGCCTACAATGCACTGTGCAGCCCCTGCGAACGGCTCTATGTCTGCCATACCCGTTCGGCGGGAGACGGCAGCCCCCTGCGCCCCTCCCGCCTTATAAACGACATCAAAGCCGCCCTGCCTTTATGCGGAAAAGTCGACCAAAGCCTTATCCCTCCCGAACTGTCCTGCTGCACTTCCGAGGCGGCGTTCAGAACGGCGGCGGGAAAATTTTCCGACGACCCCGTTTTTTACGGCTCGGTAAAAGCGGCTCTGAAAAATATATCCCCCGAATACGATGGGCGTTTCGCATATCTGGAAAGCAGGGAGGAAACGCTGTCGTCGCAGCGGAAAATATCTCCCGCCGTCTCGGCAAAACTGGGACTTCCGAAAGCGGAAAACGGAGCCGTAAAAATATCCCCCTCGGCACTGGATGATTACATAAGCTGTCCTTTCGGATATTTCGGGAAACGTGTTCTTGGGATAGAAGCCCCGCAAAAGCAGAATCTGTCTCCCATAGTCTGGGGAAACGTTATTCACAAGTGCATGGAAGGGGTCATCAGCGGCAGGGCAGCCCCCAAGGGAAAGACTTTCCGGGAGATGAGCGAAAAAGAGATAGCCGGGGCAGTGGATAAAATAGCCGAGGACTACAAGCAGACCCGCCTTGAGGGCAGTTTTTCCAAGTCCCCGGATTTCGGGATATTCTACGAGACCCTCAAAGACAACGCCGTGCGCATACTCCTTCACGCCAAAGCGGAATTTTCGGATATAGGTTTTTCCCCCGCCGCTTTCGAGGAACGCATACTCAAACCCATTCTCCCCAAAGACGGCGGCGGTGAAAACTTCCCGGAAATTTACCTTTCGGGCATATGCGACAGAGCGGATATTTACAAAAACGAAAAGGGAAAATACCTGCGGATAGTCGACTACAAGACCTCCGGCAGGAAACTTACAAGAGAACTGGCGGAAAACGGCGTAAATCTCCAGACCGTCCTTTACCTGTCAGCCCTTACGGGAAAGGGGCGGTTCAAAGGAGCGATACCTGCGGGGACGTTCTATTCCCCCGTTGTCTCCACTCCCGCCCTTGACGGGCGCACCGCCGACAGCGATGAGATAGCCGTCAACATCAACAAGCGGCTGATAATGAACGGCTTTATTCTGGGAGAAGAGGGCATACCGAAAGCCATGGGCGTAAAGGACAAGGACAACCCCTCCGCCGCTGCCTACGCCGAGGGAGAGATACTTTCCCCGGAGGAATTTAACGAGGTCATGGAAAAGGCGGAGGAGCATGCGGTAAACGTCTGCCGATGCGTTCTTGAAGGCGAGTTCCCCCCCTCTCCCCTGAAAACCGACAAAGACCCCTGCGAATACTGCGATATAAAAGACCTGTGCAAGGGAGCGGGGGACGTGGAGGAGAGGAGAATAATGCCGAGGACGAAGAAGGAGAAATGACCCGGCAGGCGGGGGAAAACCGCAGCAGCAAATTAAGGAAGTGAGATAAATGCCCGAAAAAATAAACTGGACAGCCGAGCAGACTGCCGCCATAAACGCAAAAGGGCGGGCGGTGCTGGTGTCTGCGGCGGCGGGAAGCGGAAAGACAGCCGTTCTCGTGGAGCGGCTCACCCGCCTGCTGACGGATATTAATGACCCCGTCCCCGCCGACAGTATAGTTGTGGTCACATTTACCAAAGATGCCGCCGCACAGATGAAAGACAAGCTGACAAACGCTCTTAACGAGCGGCTCGCCGACGGTGACACCTCCGAGGAGGAGGCGGAATACATATCAAATCAGCTGTCCCTGCTGCCCTCTGCGGACATCTCCACCATTCACTCCTACTGTTTCCGCCTTATCAGGGAAAATGCGGGGCTTGCGGGAGTCGACCCCGCCTTTGCCGTTGCAGACGGGGAAGACTCGAAGGATATTATTCTCAAAGCGGCACAAGAGGCGTATGAGGAGCTTATAAAAAATTCCCCGGAAAAAATGAAGCTGCTGACCGATTTTTTCTGCGGCGGCGAACGGAACATAAACAAGCTGACCGATACCCTGCTGGAACTGCGGGACAAATTTCTTGCCCTGCCCTTTCCCCGTGACATAATGGACGGCATCGTAAAATACTTCAAGGACAACGCCGAGGAACTTTCCCCCGGCGAGGGGGTAACGGGCGAGTATCTGAAACTTGCCCGCCGCCGAATGAAAAACGCCGCAGACGCAGCAGACTGCCTGTACGCATATCTGGCGGATGTTAAAAAAAATCTCCCCGCTTACTGTAAGGAGGACAAGAAGCTGCTCGACAATATTTCCGCCGCCGCCGAGGTCGTCGCGGGGGACAGTTCGCTGCTGAAAAAATTATCGGATAATTTGGAGAGGGAAACGGAGGAAATTTTTTCGGAGAAAACAAACGCCTGCTCCCTTTTCGACCCGCCCGTCCCCATAGAAGCGGGAAAACGCAAGACGGACAAAAAAGGGAACGTAAGCTGTTCGGTGCAGAAGATACCCGCCGTAAAATACGAACGGGACGGCGTTGAGATTGACGAAAGCGCGAAAATAAAAAACGTCCGCAAACTTTATTACGCCGCCGTCTCGGACTTTTACGAGTTTAAAAATTCGGGAGCATCCGCCCCTGCGGGTACACCCATGCGGTTCACGTCCGAGCAGATAAAAAGCGACTTCAAAATGCACGCCCGCATGACAGAGGTACTTTTCGAGGCTTTAAAGGCCCTGATGGATAAGGAACGGGAGCTTAAAGCACGTGCAAACCTGCTGGGCTTCAGCGACGCACTGCAAATAGCCTGCGGCATACTCTGCAAAAAAGAGGGGGATATTATCACCCCTTCCGAGACCGCAAAGACCATTTCCGAAAACACTTCCCTTGTGCTGATAGACGAGTTTCAGGATTCGAGCAGGATACAGGAGCTTATTTTCAGAATGATAAGCAAGGGCGGGGATTCAAAAACCCCCGGCAGCAATTTCTTTGCCGTTGGGGACGTAAAGCAGTCTATCTACCGTTTCAACAGCGCAGAGCCGGAACTGTTCGTAAAAAATCTCAAGAACAGCGTTCCCTATGACGGGGAGGGTGACTCGCCCTCTCATATCCTCCTGCGGCGGAATTTCCGCTGCCGTATGC
>JAMOZU010000127.1 GCA_023667745.1 Ruminococcus sp. | reverse complement strand
AGCGTTGTTTTCCGCATGGCGGGTGGCATCGAATACCGTCCAGTTTCCGTTAATGAGAACCATGTTATAGCAGTGGAAGCCGCCGTTGGTATGAGGGCAGTAGACCAGTTTGGTGCTGTAGCCCGCACGGTTGAGAAGCTCCGCTGCCAGTGCGGCATAGTGGTAGCACATTCCCGAACGGTTCTTTATCATGCTTGCCGCCAGTTCCCTGCGGTAGGTCACAAGGCTGTCAACGTTTGTTATACGCCCGTCTGTCCTTGCCATGGAATATTTCAGCGTGTTGGTAAAGTCCCATATGGACTTTACGGAAGTCCCGGTGTCATAAAGAATATCGTCAAGATATGCGTCAAGGCTGCCCGATGTGACCTGCGACCTGTCGAGGGCGTTGCCGCCCGTTACTGCCCGCTTATAGATATAACCGTCCTTGCACTCATAGGTGCATTTATAGAAATTCCCCGCCGCCGCCCCGACATAGATACTGTTTCCCTTGGCTGCATTTGCTGTTACACTCGACCCCCATGAGGCACTGCCCAGTATCACGGTACT
The DNA here is from genome assembly GCA_023667745.1 of Ruminococcus sp. GTDB lineage: Bacteria > Bacillota > Clostridia > Oscillospirales > Ruminococcaceae > Huintestinicola. The sequence goes on along the minus strand of JAMOZU010000127.1, from coordinate 6,726 downwards.
TCGAAATACCGTCATCTGCTGCATTTTGGTTATATCGTTGGGCTGAACGCTTTCGCTGTCTTCGCCGTCGGAGACGTTTGACGGGTTTGACGGGTTGGCATTATCTGCGGTTTCCGTGTTATCCGATGCTTCCGCAATTTCTGCGGGTTTTCCGCCTGCGGGGGTAAGTTTACCGAGTGTAACGCTGCCGTCGGAATTTTTGTTGTAGGGGGCAACGGCATAATGAAATTTGTTTTCCTTGCTTATTTTGACGGACAGTTTAGCGGGGTCGCCGATGTCCTTAGCCTGTACGTAGCCGTTTTTCGACTCCCAGTATATCCTGTAGCCGTCCGCCTCTTTAACGGCATCCCATTTCAGCGTACCTTCGCCGAAATCCGCCGTTACCTCTTTAACGCTTTCGCCTGCGGTATAAAAATACGAATTTGCCGCAGGTATCGGAAGGATCTTCTTTATCCCCTTTACCGCAACGGTGTAGGTATAGGCTTTTCCGCTTTCAAGGTCTTTATCCGTAAAGCAAGTGCCTTTAGTCAGTGCTATCGCCTTGAATACGCCGTCGGTCTGTCTGCATACGACATAGGTCTGACCGGGGGCAAAATCCTCCCATTGAAAGGTAAGGGAATTTTCCGTGGAAAACTTATAGTGAACTATCTCTTCTGTCTTTTTGGAAAGGGATATGTCAAAACTTTCGGTTGTTTTTTCGCCGCCGGCACTGCACACGAGTGTCGCAGGATAGCTTTTCCCCGCCTTAAGTCCGCTCAGGTATATATATCCGCTTGCTCCGGGAGATACCACGTAGGTAACTCCACCTTTCCGATAGTTTAACTTGCAGCTGTATTTTTCGGCGGGCGGATTGAAGGACACGGCAACACAGCCGTCTCCCAGGTCAACATAAGAGGGAGCGAGACCTTCTGTGTAAAATTCGGTGCTGCCGTTATCTGCGGCTGTGCTTTGAAGGACTGCCGCGGTTTTCCTGCCGGCGTTATCCCTGTCGGTATCGTCCCAAAGCGTTCCGCTTTCATTGGCGGTCTCATCGCCGCCCCAAGGGGAAACGGCTCCCGCACGGCAGGAAAAGCCGCAGACGATAATAAGAGACAAAGCCGCCGCAAATATTTTCTTTAACATAAAATTTTCCTTTCGGGTCTCCCGCAATAATATTGCGGTATCAGTCAAGGGTGTATTCTATCTGCGTAACAACGCCGTCTTCGGCTAAAAAGGAAACGGTCACGCCCTCGTCCTCATACTCCCTGTCACCCAGCAGGGACAGTGCCTTTTTCTCTTTCATTCCCGCATACAGCCCCTTGGGATTTTTCACCGACTTGCCCGTTACCGTAACGGACATTACCTTGGCAGTCCCCTTTTTCGGAACAAATACGCATACGGTAAAATCATCGTAGCAGTACATAACGTCCTCCCCCTCGCCGAGGCAGCTGGGAGCTTTTATTTCGGGAGTTTCGGGTTCGCCGAAAAATTTTTCCGCATCGGTTATCTCACTGATAAATACGCATTTGTCCCCGTATATCAGCTTGGCGGCGGACTCATCGGAAAAGTCCTTTGCCTCGGTTGATTTTGCTCCCGATGACTTTGCGTCCGACGGCTTTGACCACACTGCTTTTTTATCCGCCGCTTTTTTAGCCGCCGAAGCGGAGGTTACGGGCTTTGCGGTGTTATCTGCGGAGGCGGTTTTGACGGAGACGGTTTTTGCGTAAGCCCCGCCGGGGAGCTGCGCCGCCTCATAATTTCCCGCCGCACCGGGGCAGGCTGTAAAAGCCAGTGCCGCCGCAAATACAGCCGCCGTGATTTTTTTGCCGTTCATAAAAATCTTTCCTTTCATATTTCAAATTAACCGTACAGCACCGATAAACAGCCCGGCAAAGGGGTTTATCGGCTTTCCTCAGTATTCGGTTATTTCCACCGTTTCGTAACTTTCCGAATATATGCCGCCGACCGCCGCATGAATTTCATATTCGCCCGCAGGAAGAGGCGATATATCTACATATCCCTCAAAACCGTTTTCTCCCAAAGGGAAAGCCTCGAAGGCAAAATCCTCTTCCCCCAGAAAAACTATGCATATCTCACTGCCGGGGTTTTCGTCAAATACCGACATATTTACATTGCCGCTTATGCACGGCAGTTCGCCGCCGTCCTTTATCTCCACAAGGTCGCCTCCCGCCGAATTTGACAGCCGTTCGGGAACGTCCCTTTGAGGAGCGGGTATACGGCATGGAGCACTCGAAATAATGCCGATGTTACGCTGGGCTGTCTCGTAAACGAAGCAGTCCGCTCCCCGAAGCTCGGCGGCGGAAACGGTCGTGCCTCTGGTAAAATACGCCTCCTTGAAATTATCCATGAAAAAGGGAAGCATAGCCCTGCAAAAGGAATCCCGTTTGACAACGGCTCTCCCCGCCTGCGCCGAAGGATTCTCCGTCTCAATGAGCATATCATAACGCTCGGAATTTCCCATGAGATTTTCGAGTATCTTTTCCCTGTCCCCGCTGCCGTCAACGGAAGCGGGGCGGATAAAGCGGTAACCGCTCATATCCGCATTTATGAGATATTCGGTCTCTTCGGGGGCGTTATCCGGATAAAGCATTCCGGCGAGGTCGCCCGTTATCTGACGGGGAACTGTAAAATCCGCTCCCTCATAGCTTTTATGGGGGACGTTAAGGCTGTCCGCAATGGCATTATAGGCTGTAAACGCTCCCCGGCTGTTCCAGTGGGTGTCGGCAGTAAGGTAATAATCGCCGCCCCGGCTCTCAAACAATGGGGCAATATCGCAGTAGGGAACGTCCAGCTGACGGAGCTTTTCATGCAGCCTGTCAAGGTCGGAAACGTCTGCGGGAACGCACAGGGCGGGAAGTTTATCCGAGCAGACTGCCGCCTTATCGGGAGCTGCCGCAAAGAGAAAATCAATGCCCTCGCTCTCGCAGTATTCCTCCAGCAGCAACAGATACCTTGCCGCCGAGCAAATCTCTCTTTCGGACAATACAGTCTCACCGCATGCCCTTTGGACTTCCTCGTTATAGAAAAGCCAGCCATCCCTGCCGACGATCACCTTCTCCGAACCCGTGGAAAAGACAGAGCTTTTTATTTTTGCCGCCGCTGTTATGCAAGCGTTTCTCAAAGGGTGCGAGCCGAAAAAATATTCCTCGAAATCATCGGAAAAGGCGGCATTGAAGCCCTCCTCCGAAAAAATTTCCGGCGGGTTTCCCGATATATCGCTTTCTCCCTTTAAAAAAACCATTGAAACGGCAGCAGACAGGCATACGGCAATGAACAGCATCGTAAAGCCTATGTGAATAATATTCTTTTTCATAGTTTAAAACCTGAAATATATAAACGGATCGTACCCGCCCTCGGACAGAGTAAGAAGTGAAAGTATAAAGACCCCCAGTGCGGGGATATAGGAAATGTATTCGGCTTTTTCCCCGAATTTTTCCCCGATAAATTTTCCTGCGGCAGGAACTATGGGAGCGGAAAATATTATACCCGCCGCCATCTGCGTTATAAACAAGGGGGTGAAGATGAGGGAAAGTCCCGCATTTACGGGAAGCCTTGCCGTAACATCGGAAAACATCTTCCCGATAAATCCCACGGCGTAGGACAGGCTGTCCGAGCGGAATATAGCAAAGGAAATTATCACCGCCCCAAGGGTAACGATACGCCGCAGCGGCGATAATAACGGGCGTTTTCCTTTTTTGTCAAAGATGCTCTCGACCGTCAGGAGAAAGCCGTGGAACATTCCCCAGACAAGGAATGTAAGGTTAGCCCCGTGCCATATTCCCGTACAGATAAAGACCGCCCATTTGTTGAGTACCGTGCGGAGTTTGCCCCGGCGGCTGCCGCCCAAAGGTATGTAAAGATAGTCCCTGAACCAGCGGGACAGAGAAATATGCCACCTGCGCCAGAAATCGGTAAGGGAGACGGCGGAATAGGGGTAGTTGAAGTTCTCCTCAAAGTCAAAGCCGAACATCTTCCCCAGTCCTATCGCCATATCCGAATATCCGCCGAAATCGTAATATATCTGCAATGCGTAGCATACCGCACCCGCCCATGCCGCAAGAGCCGTAAGCTCCGACGGGTCATAGGAAAAAACATAGTCTGCCGCCCTTGCGGCTGAATTTGCGATAAGCATTTTCTTTCCCAGTCCGAAGCAAAAGCGGCGGATGCCCGATGCGGTTTTTTCGGCGGTATGTTTTCTGCCGTTCAGCTGACCGCTTATATCGCCGTATCTTATGATGGGCCCCGCAATAAGCTGAGGGAAAAAGGAGATGTACAGCGCAAGTTCCGCAAAGTTTTTCCTGATAAGGCTTTTGTCCCTGTAGCAGTCGATAACGTAGGACATTGCCTGAAATGTAAAAAAGGAAATGCCCAAGGGAAGCCGCAGAAAGTCCTCCGACGCGGCTTTCCAAAGTCCCGCAAGGGACAGTATGTACCCCAGATATTTGTACACGAACAGCACGCCCAAGTTGATGACAACACACGCCGCCAAAGCAAGCCGCCTGTATTTGCCGCTTGCCATAAGCCTGCCCGCCGCATAGTTGAACGCCGTCGAACAAAGCATAACAAGCAGTGCGGCAGGGTCGCCGAATGCCAGAAAAACAAGATCGGCGGCAAGCAGAAAATAATTTTTCCCCCGCATACCCGGTATACATGAACAAACAATGAACACCACAGGCAGAAATATGTAAATGAATGCCGCAGAACTGAAAACCATTTTTTTATCCTCTCAACATTCCGGAAGTCTGCCTGTCCGACGCTTTTTTCCGCCGCACAAACGGCACATCTTCATTATACTACTTTTTTCGGGAAAATGCAAGAGGTATTGTCAATTTTTTTCATTATCTCCGTAAAAAAATTGCTCACAATGGGTTTTTTATATATATAAATTGCATAAAAATGGTGTGCTGAATTTGTGCAATAGGCAGAAAATTTTGTTTTGAGCAACAAATTTGCATAAAGCTATTGACAGTACGCAAATGTTGTGTTATAATTATATATGGATATGGGGCATTAAACTGCGGGGAAAAGATATATTGTGAAGATTCGGCTGCGGACTGTGCGTGCAAAAGCCGTGATCTCTGTCTCCGACATGGGTCTCAAGCCCATTGCGTCTTCGTAACCGAACCGTGAAAACATTCTGTGTTTTTTCTTCCGAAAAGTTATTGACATTTTTTGTATCAAGGGTTATAATTTAATTAAGGGAACTTTCGGCGGTAAATATCGGGCGTTTAATATATATTCCTCATTGAATTACGGGAATTAAGTATAATATAAATCGGAAAGTAAGTGGTCAAATGGAAAAGGACGGCGGCAAAAAGAGATTCTGGGGTTTTCTTACGGAAAAATATCTGCTGCTTTCCCTTGTCTCGGCGGTGTTGGGTGCGGCGGCAGCCGGGGGAATGGGAGCGGGAGCGTATGCTTTGTGGGATCTGCTGCCTTTTGCGATTCTGGCGGGAGCGACGCTGTGGGTAAATATGCGGCTGAAAAAAAGGGGCATATATCACGGAGGGAGAAACGACTGCAGAAAATCCGCAGACCCGAGAGTCATGGGGACTGTGGGGGACATAAGCGGCATCGGCTGTACGGCGGCGGCGTTTATGGGGATAGGCGTGCTGTTCTCGGAGATGTATCTGGTAAACGGCGGTATTTTCGGGGAAGAGAGTTTCGCTCTTCCGCTGCTGTCGGCGGCGGCAAAGGCATTGCAGCTTACCGCCTGCATAGGGCTTATCACGAGCCGCGAATGGTCGGAAGCGGCACTCTACGACTGTATAGCCCGTTCCCTTAAAATTGCGGGGGGAGAATGCTATAAAAAAATGGGGCGGATAGGCAGTTACCCCGGAATAATGGATAAAGCGGGAGGCGTTCTTGCGGCAAGGCTGTCGGCGGGAGCAGGGTTTGCGGCGGCGGAGCTTATGTGCGCTGTCAGCGGCGGCGGGCTGCCCTACGGCACGGTGTGGGCGTCGATATTGGCGGCGGTAACTCTCGTTGTTACCGAGTGCGCCTGCGTCACTCCCGACAAGTCCCGCACGGAGGACAAACACAAGCTTATGAGCAAAAGCCGCAAGAATTTTGTATGGCTCAATGTCCTGCTTTTTACGGCAACGGCGTTTTTCTTCCTCTTCTCTTTCCCCATAAGGAGCGTGTTCACCGAGTATGTGGCGGTACACGATTTTGACTATCACGTGGAGATGACCGGAGAGGTGGAGGCAATTTCCGTTCCCTATGACAATGACGACAACTCATCGCTGTTTACGGGATTTTTCCTTGTCAGCGGCGGTTTTGCGCTGATATGTTCGGCGGCGGCGTGTGCTGTGGGGCGGGATATGGTTTCGGGAGTAATGAAGGGCGAGCCGCCTGGAGCTGTGATACCGGGCATTGCGGTTATAGGGGCTGTATCTTTCGTTCACGGGAAAATATATCCCCCGTCCGCCCTTGACGGACTTACGGTGACGGTCAGCATAAGCGTTGTCTGCTTTATAACGGCGGTAAACCTTATTGCGCTGTTAATGAAAAAAAGGTGACTGATACAAATTCCTCGTTGAATTATGGAAATCGATCAGCCGCCGTAAAAAATCATAAAGGTAAATTTTTGAGGCGGCTTTATCTCCATAATTATAAGGGGGATTATATTATTTCCATTGTGGCGGCGGCGTTAAGGCTCTCGTCCGCCCGCTTGCCCGCCGCAAAATCGTAATACCCCTGACAGGCTATCATCGAGCCGTTGTC
>JAMOZU010000126.1 GCA_023667745.1 Ruminococcus sp. | reverse complement strand
GGTGTACGGCGGAAATTTTCTGACCTCTTACCTCTAACCTCTCAAAACCGGTCAACGCACGCAGACCCAAACAAATACATCTAAAAACCTCCGTCCTTTTTTAGAGGACGGAGGCGGTCATTATATATTTTGCCGGCTTACTTGCCGTTTTTGAGAGTACCGGAGTAGACAACATAGTTGCCGGGAGAGGTTATCTCGAAGGAGAATGCCATATCCTCGCCCACCTTGCCGTTCGACAGGGTCTTGAACTTGCCCTTGGAAGTCCTTTCAAGAGCCGATGCGGGAAGTCCCTTTGAGCCGCCCCGCATGGTGACGGTAACGGAGGCTTTTTCAATGCCCGTAAAGTTCTTTATCTGTATCTGCCGAAGCTCTTTTGCCCCGGAGAACGCAGACTTTTCCTTTGCCGTTAAGAATCTTGCGGAGCTGTAGAAGTTCGTCCCCTCGAAATCGTCCGTAAGATCGTCGCTATTGACGGAAAAGGTATAACCGGAATATTTCAGATTAACGGTAACGTCCTTCTTGTACTTTATTTTGTCGAGTATCTCCCCTGCATTGTCATTGCCCGTCATAACAACGGTGATATTATCGCCGGGTCTTGCCTGGGCTGCCGCTGTCAAGGCTTTTGCCCCTGTAACTGCCGCTCCCGTGTTTACGTCTGTGGGAACGGGCGTTCCGCTTACCTCCGGTGTCACTGCCGGGCGTACGGAGGGAACGGAGGGCGCAGACGGAGCAGACGGCACGGAGGGAACAACGGGAGTGTCCGGTGTATCGGGATTTACGGGAACACTGCCGGTGTAGGTAACGTCAACATTGAAGGAAACGGTTACCGTATCGGGGAAAACATTCTCGGAATATCCGAGAGTAATGTCCTTGTCATCGGGGATATAAGTATCTCCCTCAATAAAGAGCTTTGAAGAGTCAAGGACAACATCGACCGTATAGGAGCTTTCGCCGGGAGTTACGGCGGTAACGCTTGTGAGCGCAGAGCCTATCTGTCCGAATTTGTAATCGGAAGAGCCGTCAAAGCCTTTAAGGGTAATGTCGGTATTGCTTATTTTGCCCCTTATAAGTTCGTTCAGGCGAACTGCGGAAATACCCCTGTCGGCTGTAACGGAAAAGCTGTCTGTATAGCCTATTCCCTTGTATGTGCCGATACTGCGGGAGGAGTAGTTGGTGGTGATATAAAACGCATTTCCGCCTGTTATACTGTAATGTGCGGCGGTCTCCTTTTCCAGTTCAATTATAAGGCATATTTGACCGGGATTGCCTTCCGAGGCGGCAGATACGCCGTAATAGCTCCTTGTGTGGTAGAAAGGGTCATCCTTATTTATATATTCGCCGTTATCCTTCACGACATCAACAGTAAGGTTGTTTTGCACTTCCTCTATCTGTTCATAAATGTCAAGGCTGTGTACCGTCACTTCGGTGGGAGTTACCTTTAAGGTAACATTCTCCTTTTGGGGCATTGCAGCATTCTTGGGATAGAATTTAACGCTGTTGATGGTAATGTCCCCGGTGAAAGGCGTATTTGAAACGCCGTTGTCCGAAACAAGGTAGTAATAGATGTAGTTAAAGGTATTGCCCGCTTTGTCGGAAAAGTCAAGATAGAATTTCTGATGTTCTCCGGCGGTCAGCTGCAATCCGTTCTGCCATGAACCTGCGTTGATGATATTGGAGTAGTCCGCAGTCGCAAACTCAACCCCCAGCTGATATGCATTGCCGGGGTCGTTTACGGTGTAGTCAACTTCCATATAGCCGTATTTGCCCACGTCGACGTTTCTGTAGTCGGTATTTGCATATCCCTCTAAAAACCCGCTTAAATTGCTGTATTTAAAGCCTGCTCCGTCATCCTTCAACTCGCCGAAAGTTCCCTCAACGGTAACATTTTCGGCAACTGTGCGGGTAAGCTGCTCGGTGGTCTTCCGCTTGGTGAGCCATACGCCGTTGACGGTGATGTCGGCTGTGCAGGGCTGACCTGCAAGAGAGGGGTCTGTAGGATTGGCTAAAAAATATCCGACAGCACTGAAATATGTATCGGGATATTTTGTCAGATCAAAAACAAGCTGCTGATGTTCGCCTACGGGCAAGCCTCGGTCGTCCCATACAAAAGACTGATTCCAAAGCAGCGGACCTTCGTTGGAGTTAATAGCCTGTGTTCCGCAGGCAAGATATACGCTTAAGTATATACCGTTGCCGGAGTCTTTTACGGTATAATCCATTACAAGAGACTCGTAATCGTTTGAATACAAAGGCTGACGGCTGTAGGGATAATTCTCAAAAGTAGAGCCGACAGAAAACTCATCCGCACTGTAATTCCCCTCGATTTTAAAGGGATATTTGGAAACAATAACCTCGGCGTCATCAAAAGAAACGCTTGTTTCCCTTGTTTCGGGATAAAGGGTTATGGAATTAATTGTAATGTCGCAATCTATTTCCACACCCTCGGCATTATAAATACCCGCATAAAGGCAATAGCCCACATTGGTAAAAAATTTGTTGGGATATTGGGCAAAATCAAAGCCGAGTTTTTGGTGTTCACCCGGTAACAATCCTATCACATAATTGTTTCTGTTATGTGAAGTATCATTTATCCAGCCTATCTGGCTGTCAGTTCCGTCAAATCCGGATATGTTGATTTCAAGATTCCCGCCGTTGCCGTCGTCCACAACAGTGTAATCAAGTTCGATACGTTCATAGTCGTTTGTCCAATACTTTTCGCCGCTCATGGGAATGTCTCCCCTTATTGCGCCGGGATTTTCACTTTCGGCATCGCCATATGTGCCGCCTATCTTTATAGGTGCGCTGAGCAGCTCTATAGGCTCGGTTGAAACGCTTGCATACACCGAAATTTCCCCAACGTCGTCCGCACCGACAGCCGAGGGCAAGGCTGCAAACATTCCTGCGGCTATAACGGTTGACGTGACTGCCGCAAGCATTTTTTTCAGCTTCATTTCAAAAATTCTCCTTTTGATTTTTATTTATCTTCAATTAAGGAAACACCCGACAAAGCGAATATAAACGACCCGCAGGCTTTACAAAGCCTCAGCCCGGCAGTCCCTTGAAAAGATAGCATACACCCATTATATCGGAAAAATATGGAAAAGTCATTTTTTTTTTTTTTACTGAAATATGAACTTTTATAAAATGTTTTATTAATATAGTCAGATACAATCGTTAAATCTTTTTTTGGGCATAAAAACGGATTTTTGCATTCGTAAAAATTCATAATAAGACGGTAAAAATATTTTAGCACACATTTAAATGCAAGCCAAGCATTTATTTGAATGTTTGTGATATAATCTATATAATCACCGAAATGAGAGGGTGTAAATTATGTGTTTTTACCAAAGACTGCGTGACCTGCGGGAAGACAAGGATATGACTCAAGCGGAAATGGCAGAGATACTTGGGATAACCCGTCAGCAGTATCAGCTTTACGAAAGCGGACGGCGGGAGATACCCCTGCGGCTGCTTATGATATTCGGGGAATATTTCAATGTGTCCCTGGACTATATTTCCGGTCGCACCAACGACAAGCGGGGGATAGGCTTTTCCGCCGTTTCCGGGGACGAAGCGGAGGTAACGCAGATGTATCGCTCTCTCGGACGGGACGGCAAAAACCGCCTGATAGGCTATCTTACGGCATTGGCGGAGACGGGGCTGCCGTAAAAAGGCTTGCGGGAAAGGTTTTTTCCGTAAACGGTGTTGTCATAAATATCATTGCAAAGACGGTTGACGGGGAAATTTTAATAGGATAATGCAAAAATATGAAGCAATATGAATCAGTCTGTATAAAACCGTGCATTTGAATAAATTCATTATTAAGGCAACACTGTACAAAACCCTTGACAAAATAAGAGAAAATCGGTAAAATAAAACTATGAAAAAGCAGTTAACATTTTCTCTTATCAGCGATAAACCAACGCAAGCCAAGACAAAAAATAATGGAGCATATACTGCCGGCAGGCGTTTCTTTGCAACGACGTTCGCCGAAGTCGGAAAAACACCTGCAAACCGAATAACGAAAGCGAGGACTTTTTATGAGAAAGACGGGATTTTTTACAATTGTAACGGCGTTTCTTGCAATAATTTTCGGGGGCGTAAATGCGTATGCGGATATTATAGTTGAACCGGATTATGCAGACGAGTTTTACTCGCTCCACTCAGCCGAGTGCGAGTATGACCCGACTGTCAGAGATTATAAGGCGACCGGTGAATTTTTCGTATACGCAAGCCCGGAAAATTCCAAAGCGATACGGCATATAACCGAGGGTGACATACTTTCGACCAACACCTTTTACACCGACAAAGACGGCGTTAAATGGGCTTACGATTACAATTACAGCGACAGTATCGATGATTATTCCGGCTGGTATGTGTTTGAAAATGTGGAGGTAATCTATGACAATATCTCTTTTATTGACGAACATGAAAATGAGTTTATAGAGTATCAAGGACAGCTTGACAAATACGTCCCCCAAAAGCAGATAGTTTTTTACCAATATCCCAATTCGGAAAAAATTTCGGATATTTTCACCAAGAAATGGTGGTACCCCGAAAATCCCTATTACACCCCGGAAACCGTACACGACTCCGCAAGCTATGTCTATATTGACGAGAGCGGGAATGAGTGGGTGAATTTCGGCTATATAGGCGGCTGGGTAAACGTTTCCGACCCGGAAAATGGCGGCAATGACGAACAGGAAGTAGAGGGGGAAACGACAGTTACGGAGACGGTGACCGATGACTTGTCCGATATTTACATAACGGACACAGATGTTCCGGAAATACCGGAAATCCCTGCTCCGCCCACCCCCTCCGACCCGGAAACCGAAAAGCCCAATTTCCTGCTTCCGATAATACTTGCCGCAGCTGCCGTTGCCGCCGCAATAGGTTTTCTTGTGGGGACAAAGAGAGGGAAGAGCAAGAAGTAGATCACTCCTGCTTTCTGCTTCCTGCCTCCCGCTGCGTTTCCGGCACGGGCGGCTGTTTGGGGGTATGCTCTCTGGGGAGTTTCAGGCGGATTGTAGTCCCCTTCCCCTGCACGCTTTGCACGCTCATGCCGTATTTGCTGCCGTAATAAAGCCTTATCCGCTTGTGAACGTTGGTAAGTCCGATGCTTTTGCCGGAGGAAGTGTCACTTATTTCCAGTTTCCGCTCCAGTTCCCGTAGCTTTTCCGGAGTCATGCCCTGACCGTTGTCCCGCACGTCCACAAAAACATATTCCCCGCTGTAGTAGACTTTTATATCTATCCTGCCGTTTGCCTTGCTGCTTTCTATCCCGTGAACAAAAGCGTTTTCCACGATAGGCTGGATAATAAGGGGAAGAATGAGCCAGTCCCTTTGTATCTCCGAATAGATGTTGTAAGAAATCCTGTCCCCAAAGCGGGCTGCTTGAAGCTCAAGATAGCTGCCCGTAAATTCAAGCTCGGAGCGGAGAGTTACCTCTGCGTCCTTAAATTCAAGACACCGCCGCATGAACTTCCCCAGTTTTTTTACCAGGTCCGCAGTCTCCCTGTCGTTGTTGACATAGGCTTTCATACGGATAGTTTCAAGGGTGTTGTAAAGAAAATGAGGGTTTATCTGGCTTGCAAGAGCTTTGAACTCCGCCTCCATCTGGTTGAACTTGAAAGCCTCCCTTTCTATCCTTGCCCGGTAGCTTTCCTTTATCAGCCTTTGCATGTCCCCTATCATTCGATTAAGGTCGGAGTAAAGGTCGGAGATCTCATCGTTCCCCTCGTCGCTGATGTCAACGTCGAAATTCCCCTTTGCCACCAAGTGCATTTTATTGCTTAACAGCCGTATTCTCCGGGAGAACATGCTTGAAAAAAGAATGATTATCAGAATGGAAAGCACTATCATCAGTGCGCAGTAGCCGCCGTAAAGCAGGGACAGGCGGTTAAGCTCATAGTTTACGTATGCGCTTGGCAGCAGCAGGATTATCTGAAAGCTGTTGCCCGAATAGAAATTATCCAGAACGCTGTAGCCTCTGGTGCCAAAAAATCCGTAGTCATAGGTTTTCTGAATACTCGAAGCGGAAAAATCAATAACGGGACTCACAGTGTCACCCTTGGCAACTATACCCGTGTTGCTGAAAAACACGTCCCCCTTGCCCACGGAGATTATCGTTATGACAGGCTCGTTGGGGACAATCCTTCCCAGCCACACGTCCGAGATGACAGCGCAGGCAACTCCCGTTACCTTTGAATTATAGGTTATAGCCTTAAAACAGCCCAGATAATATTCCCCGTCCCCCGGATATTTTATCACGTCCCAGAAGACAGACGAGGGCGAACCCACAGCCGCCTTGTACCACCGCGTAGATTTTATGTCGCTGTCCGCATACATAAATCCCGACCCGAAAACAAAATCTTTCTGCGGTACGAACACCAGCATATTTTTTATCTGAGGAGCGGATGCTGAAAAACCCGACAGTGAAAAGCTGCTGTAAAAGCTGTAATACTCGTCGTTATCTTCATGGGGCAGTGCGAGAAAATCCTTCACGCCCGTATCTCTCGTAAGCTCGTTTACCGACATCTCCGCCGCACCGATAAAGTCGGTGATACGGTATTTAACGCTGTCGGCGTCGTTCATGGCGGAGCTTAAAGCGGCGTCCTTTACGGTAGTCCTCATATTCACCAGCAAATAGACGCTGGCGGCGAACATGGGCAGTATGACTATGAGAAACATAGCCATCATCTGATTACGTATGGAGGACTTGCGCATACTTGCGATTATTTTCATATTGGGGAATGACCCCTTTCGTCAAGGCGGGAAAGCAGACCGCCGTAATTTCCTTTTCTATTATAACATATCCGATCCCTTTTTTCAAGTGCTTTGGGAAAAGATGAAAAATGCCTATCCGATGTATTTTCCCCGCCTGCGGCACGGAATGGGAGAAAGCTAAAAAATCACCGCTATGACAATAAGCCCCGCTCCGGTGACAAGCCACACGGGAAATTTTTTCGGGCAATTTTTCCCCCGTACAGCCTCCCCCGCCAGTCTTCCCAGTCCGCATGCAATAACGCCGCACAGAAAGGACAGGGCAAATATAAGCGGCGGAGACGCTCCCCCTATACCCGCACCCATTCCCGTAAACACCGAGTCGACTGAAAGAGCCGCACCCAGAACAGCCGCCTCTTTCGGAGAAATTTCCCGGGAACTGTCGCAGTCGGCTTTTTCCGGAGAGCCTGCCATATCGAATATGCAGCCTATGTCTTTGCACGGCTCCTCCCCGTACCCCCGCCGTGAATTTTTTATGCCGTCGGCTATGGTTTTTATCCCCAGTATTATCAGCAGTCCCTTTGATATGTA
>JAMOZU010000125.1 GCA_023667745.1 Ruminococcus sp. | reverse complement strand
CCAGCGTGCCGAAATAGTCAAGATGATCAGCGTCTACATTGGTGACCACCGCAATATTCGGGAACAGTTTCAGAAAATGATCCTCAAACTCGCACGCCTCGCATACCATGGTGCCGCTGCTGCCCACACAGCCGCTGCCGCCTATTATGGGGAGTTTCCCGCCGATATAAGCGGTAATATCCCGCCCCGCTCCCTTTAATATCTGGGTTATCATTGATGTGACGGTGGTCTTCCCATGAGTCCCGCTTACGCAAACGGCGTTGGAGTAGCCCTCGGTGATAAGCCCCAGCAGGTCGCTCCTTTCCAGTAAAGGCACGCCCGCCGCCCTTGCCGCCATAAGCTCCGGGTTATCCTCCATAATGGCGGCGGTGTGGATAATAAGGTCAGCCCCTTTGATGTTTTCCGCCCGTTGCCCCATAAAGACCTCTATCCCCATTTCACGGACGGCTTTGAGAGTGTCCGTCTCGTTGTTGTCCGAGCCGCTTATTTTATATCCTTTGGCGCAAAGGATTTGTGCAAGAGGGTACATTCCGCTGCCGCCTATGCCTATCATGTGGATATGTGTCGCATTTGTTAATATTTTTGGATCAAACGTTCTTATATAATTATTCAAAAATTTCACCTTCGTTAAAAAAATTTTTAATTTTATTATATATAATTGAAAATGTGGGTGGGAAAATTTGTATTTTCCCGAAAACATGAATATTGCACAAGTCAGGACCTAATAATAAGTCTTAGCTTATGCAGATTTAACAAGGAGGACATAAAAATGACAATCACTGATATTAAAATCAGAAAGATCATCCCCGAGGGACGCCTCAGAGCGGTAATCTCCATTACCGTCGACGACCAGATCGCCATTCACGACATCAAGGTCGTACAGGGAGACGCGCGGCTTTTTGTGGCAATGCCCAGCCGCAAGGACGAGAACGGCGTGTTCAGGGACATTGTACACCCCATTTCTCCCGATGCAAGGCAGTCCATTGAAGGGCAGATACTCGACGCTTACACCCGCCACATCGAAATGATGCAGGCAGAGGCTGAGGCAGAAGAGGCAGGACTGCTGTAAAATTTTAAAACAGCACATTTTCGCTGCCGTCCGCATTCTCCGTTACGGGGGACACGGGCGGCGGTTTTGTGTATCCGAATCTATGCCGCTTTTTCCCCCGCCGAAGGCGGGGAAAAACCTTAAACCGCTTTCTGCTCTCTATCTACGATTTCTTTGGTCTTCAAAATCGCTATCTGCGTCTTTGCATCGGGTATCTCGCCGTCCATGACCATTCTCACAGCCTCGTTCAGGGGGACTTTGATAATATCGAGAAATTCTCCCTCGTCAAAATCGGTCTCCCCGAAATTCAGACCCCTTGCAAGGTACATATGGATCTTTTCCGTAAGATACGCCACCGACGGATAGCATACCCCCAGATACTCGAAACTTTCGCACTCCGCTCCCGTTTCCTCCTTTAATTCCCGAAGCCCCGCCGCACGATGCTCCTCACCCGGTTCCAGCTTGCCTGCGGGAATTTCCAGAAGAGGCTCGCCGAATGCGTAGCGGAACTGCCGCACCATTATTACCTCCCCCTCTTTCGTCAGCGGCACAACGCAAACTCCTCCCGAATGTATCACCAACTCCCTGTCGGCTATCGTACCGTCTTCAAGCTCGGCTTTATCCGTCCTTATCGTCACTATCCTGCCTGTAAACACAACTTTTTTCTCCACTGTTTTTTCGCTCAGGTGCATAATAAATTTCTCCTTGCATAATTTTCCCTGCCGTAAACTCCGGGAAAAAATTTTTAACGTCTTTCTTTATAATTATAGCATACTTTTTTCCTTTTAACAACCCCCCTTGGAGAATTTTTCCTATATTTTTTCAAAAAACACTTGTTTTTTTGTCGGAAAAATTGTATAATAGAATTATGCGGTTCCATACAAGGCACTGCCTGTACATAGCATTTTTCAAAAGCCTTTTACGGAGGACATTTTTTGATATGGAAGATAAAAAGAACAATCTGACCGAAACCGAAAATACGGAGGAGACCGCCGTTTCCGAGAACATGACCGAGATGACGGACGTGACCGAGACAGCGGACGTAACGGACATTCCCGCTCCCGCCGATGGCATGACCGAAGAGACCGTTTTCGAAACCCCGGATAATCCGGGAACTCCCGAAATCACGGACAACGAGGCAATTCCGGGCGGTCTCGCTGTTTCCGTAATTCCCGAAGATACGTCCGATACGGCATTTGCGGCGGAAACTTCCCCCGACGACATATCCCGCTATGCGGGGGAACTTCCCGAATACAGCGGCAATGAGGAAAAAGCTCCCGAAAAATTCGGCGGACTTGTTACCCAAAAGGTAAACGTTAAAATAATCGACGGCGGTGCTTCCGGGGAAAACGTAAAAGACGAGCCGGAGAAAATTCCCCTGAAAAAGCGTATAACGGGCTTTATCAAAGCCCACAGGCATTATATCCTTGTGTTCCTTTTGCCCGCACTTATCCTTTTCGGGGCGTATGCGGCTTTCAGGGTGTACCCTTTCGGGGATATGTCCGTGCTGGTGCTTGACCTCAGCGGGCAATACGTCTACTATTTCGAGAACCTGCGGGATATAGTCCACGGGGTGGGCAGTCCGTTCATTTCATGGAGCAGAAACCTTTCCGGGGAAATTATGGGAATATACGCCTACTACCTCGCCAGTCCCTTTACGGTCATTCCCATGATAATGCCCCGCTCCATGATAACCGAGGCTCTGCTCATAATGCAGCTGTGCAAGGTGGGGACGGCGGCTGTGACCTTCTTTTTCTACCTTAACCGCTCGAAAGGCTGCCGCCGGGGGACGTGTATGCTTTTCTCCCTTTTGTACTCCCTTATGGGCTACATGATAGTTCAGCTGATGAACCCCATGTGGCTGGACGGTCTTATCTATCTCCCGCTTATCGTTTACGGCATTGAAAAAATCATAGACGACAACCGCTGGCTGGGCTTCATAATCCCACTGGGACTTATGTTCATGGCGAATTTCTATATCGGCTGGATGATAGCATTCTTTTGCGTTATCTACTTTCTCTACTACTATTTTGCGGGGAAGAAAAACTATGTGCATTCGTTCAAATCCTTCTTCTTTGCGGGGATAAAGTTCGCTTCGGGGGGAGTAATTGCGGCGGCTATGGCGGCGTGGGTGCTTATCCCGCTGTACTATTCCCTGAAACTGGGGAAGTTTGAATTTTCAAAGCCCGACTACACCCTGAAGACCCAGTTTGAATTTCTTGACTTTTTCAAAAACCTCCTGCCAAACGTCTACGACACCTGCCGCCCGGAAGGCTCGCCCGTTATCTACTGCGGCGTGCTGACGGTAATTCTCCTTCCCCTGTTCTTCCTTAACTCGAAAGTCCGCTTCCGTCAGAAAACTGGCTTGGGGGCTGTGCTGCTTACTCTTGCGGGGTCTATGTACCTCTCCACCGTCGACCTTGCATGGCACGGCTTTCAGGTACCCAACTGGCTTCCCTACCGCTACAGCTTTATGTTCAGCTTTATCCTGCTGATAATGGCGGCTCTCACATTCGAACGTTTAGAGGGGATAACCGTAAAAGAGCTTATGGGCAGCGGCTTTGCTCTGGCATTTTACGCCCTCTACATCTCAAAACAGGGCTTTGACGGAGTGAACATATGGCTCTCCGCCTGGTACTGCGTGGGATTTACCCTTATCTACAGCGTGATACTCCGCTTCATAAAGCTGTCCGGCAGGGCTGCAAGGCGTACCCTTACCCTTATTATGGGCATATTTATCGTCGGCGAGCTTTTTTCAAGCTCCCTTGCCAATATGTACGCCATTCACAAGGACGTGACCTACTCCAAATATTCCTCCTACAACCGCTATATCACCTTGGGGCGGGACACCGTTTCCAAAATATATAACTCCGACCCCTTTGAGGAAAGCGGATTCTACCGTATCGAGAAAAATCACCACCGCACCGTAAACGATGCCATGGCGTTCGGCAATTTCGGCATTTCCCATTCAAGCTCCACCCTCAACGCCGCTCCCATACAGTTCCTGCGGAAACTGGGCTTCTCCTACGGCGGTCACTATATCAAGTACCGAGGCTCTACCTATGTCACCGACGCTCTTCTTGGGATAAAATACGTTATGGAAAAAGCGGAAAAACCTCAGCCCGACGAGGACGGAGTTGTCCCCGCAGACGCAACCGTTGATATTCCCGAAAACAAGTCCTACACCGATCTCCTCCTTACCAACGAGGACGCCAAGGATATTTTCGCCGTTTACGAAAATCCCAACGCCATGCCCTTGGGCTTTATGTCCGACAACGCCATACTTGACGTTACCTTAGGGCTTGACGACCCCTTTGCCAATCAGAACAGAATACTAAGCGCCATGATCTCCGACGAGTATGTGGAGTATTTCAAGGAGATACCCGTTAAAAGGGTAGTCCCTGAAAATGCTGTAAAATCAAGCTACGGCGTTCACACAAAATATGTCCCGGAGGTTCAGGGGAAAAACAGCCATATCGAATTTTTCATCGAAGCCCCCAACTCAAATATGCTCTATTTCTATATGCCCTCTTCCTATGAGCGGGAGGTAAATCTCTGGCTCAACAAGGATTTTCTGGACTATTATTTCGAGCAGGGAAAAATGACCGTGGAAACTTTGGGCAGATTCACCGCAGGGGAGGAAATTTCCCTTATCGCCACCATCACCGAAAAGAAAAACGAAGTGCTTTACAAAGATGTCCTCTTTGAATATCTTGACGAGGAACTTTTTGCGGAAGCCCTCGATACCATCAAAGCCCAAGGCACTCTGGAGCTTTCCCGGTGGTCGGAGGATCACATCAGGGGAACTATCAACGCCCAAAAGGACGGCATAATGTTCACCACCATAAGCTGGGAACCCGGCTGGACTGTCAAGGTAGACGGCGTTGAGACCGAGCCTGTGGAAGTCTGCGACGCTCTTATCGGCGTCCCCCTTACGGCAGGTCAGCACGAGATAGAGATGACATTCTTCCCGGAGGGGCTTGCCGTGGGCATAATCTGCACCATATCCGGCATTCTTTCCGTCATCATCATAGGCATTTCCGAAAGAGGAGACAGCCGGGAGAAGGAAAAAGCGAAAACGGAGGCAGCAGCATGAGAACAGCCCTTGTGACCGGAGCTTCAAGAGGGATAGGCAGGGAATGCGTAAAAGTCCTTGCCGCCAATGGCTATGAGGTCTACGGCGTATGGCATAAAAGCGAAAATGCGATAAAGTCCCTTTGCGGTGAAGTCTCCTGCACGCCCCTGCAATGCGACGTAAGAGACTGCGCCGCCGTTGCCGCCGCCGTAAGCTCTGTTTCCCAAGGGGTCGACATTCTGGTAAACTGCGCAGGCATTTCCGAACACGCCCTGCTGCAGGATATTACCGAGGAAATGTGGGACAATATGTTCAGCGTTTCCGTCAAAAGCGTCTATGCCCTC
The DNA here is from genome assembly GCA_023667745.1 of Ruminococcus sp. Taxonomy (GTDB): domain Bacteria; phylum Bacillota; class Clostridia; order Oscillospirales; family Ruminococcaceae; genus Huintestinicola. The sequence continues at coordinate 1,851 of JAMOZU010000125.1, read as the reverse complement.
TCCAGAGCCTGCCTGCCTCATATGATACATCAGAAATGGGGACGTATCATCAGCATCTCATCCATGTGGGGACAGACAGGAGCTTCCTGCGAGGTACACTATTCCGCCGCCAAAGCCGCCGTTATCGGCTTTACAAAGGCACTGGCAAAAGAAACGGGGCTGTCGGGCATAACCGTCAACTGCATAGCTCCGGGCGTTATAGACACGGACATGAACCGTGACTATTCCCCCGCCGACATCTCCGCCCTTATTGAAGAAACTCCCATGAACCGCATAGGCACGCCCTTTGACATAGCCCGCACCGTTGCTTTCCTTGCGGACGAAAAGTCCGACTTTATCACGGGACAGGTGATAGGGGTAAACGGCGGCTTTGTTATATAGTTAATTGCCGACCGTTTGCCTTTGCCAAAATCTCTAACCTCTTACCTCTAACCTCTCAATGCCCATTCGTAACAAAAACAGCAAAGGAGCTCTAAATGACCGAAAAAGCCTTAGCCGAAATATGCTCCGAAATTGCGGGAATGCTCATAACAGGCGGAGCGGAAATTTACCGTGTGGAGGACACCGCACGGCGTATCTGCACCGCCTACGGTCACCCGGAGGCGCAGATATACGCCACTCCCGCCAATTTTATGATAACCCTCAAGGACAAAAACGGCTGCCCCCTTACCGACACCCGCACTGTTCACAGCCGTTCGGATGACCTTGACCGTGTAGCCCTTATCAACCGCCTTTCCCGAAAGATATGCGCCGAAAAACCCTCTCCCGTAAAAATTACAGCGGAGATAGAAAAGATAAAGCGGGAAAAAGGCTACTCCGCCTTCGTCATATACATCAGCTATTTTACGGTGGGATTTACCTTTGCGGTATTTTTCGGCGGCAGTGCGGCGGAGGCTTTTTTCGGCGGACTTCTGGGGCTGGCGGTCTGCTTTATACGGGGACTTCTGAGCCGTGTGGGAGCGAGTGCCTTTCTGAAAGCAACAGCCTGCTCCATAGTCATATCCTTTATTGCTGTGGGTATCTATGAACTGGGGATAGTCCCCCGCTTTGACCGAATGATCATAGGAGCGACTATGACCATGGTTCCCGGCATTGCTATGGTAAACAGCATGCGGGACTTTATCTCCGGGCATTTCATCTCCGGTCTCTACACCCTCACCGAAGCTCTGTTAACAGCAGTGGGGCTTGCTGTGGGCGTTGGTTCGGCAGTAGCCTCGGCAATTCATTTGTAAAGGTGTTTTCCCCGCCTTCGGCGGGGAAAACACCCCCCGGCACAGAAATGCAAACTAATTTGCATTATTTTATTAACGCTGTGCAAAATTAATTTTGCCTATACATCGGTGTCCTTAACAGCCTTACTTTAAAACCCATAAAGGAGCTGCGGATATTATCATGGATATTTTCAACACATTCATTCTCCCCTGCCTTTGCTCCTTTGCGGCATGCGCCGCTTTCGGGGTGCAGTTCAACATAAGGGACAAAAACCTGCTCGGAGCGGCGGCGGGAGCTGTAATAAGCCAGCTTGCCTTTTCCCTGACGGAAGCGGCGGGACTTACGGGGGGAATGTGTTGCTTTATTGCGGCTGCTGCGGTGTCGGTATACTCGGAGATACTGGCGAGACTGCGGAAAGTCCCTGTGAATATGTTTCAGGTCATAGGGATAATCCCCCTTGTACCGGGAGGACTTACCTATTACGCCTGCCTGTCGCTGGTCGGCGGCGAACGTGAAGCGTTTCTTGACAGAGCGACCCTTGCCTTTGCGGAGGCAGGGTCGATAGCAATGGGTATTTTCGCCGTGTCCTCGGTGTTCAAGATAGCCTCGCAGCTGATACAGGAGACTAAACGCACGTGA
>JAMOZU010000124.1 GCA_023667745.1 Ruminococcus sp. | reverse complement strand
AGGGGTGGATAGATGCGGGAGTATTTGACGGGTACGTAAAAAAAATGCTCTGGTGTTGTTCCCTCAACAGATAACAGAAAAGAACGCTAATCATTCGTACATTTATATACCGTACATCTTTCCTTTTTTTCTTTAAATAAAAACCCCATTTCTTTGCTTAAATTATCTATAGCAAGAGAAATATTGCCCTCATCCAGCCAAACAAGAAACACACTCATGTCATTATAACTATTCAGATAATCAAACATAATTTATAGCCTCCAGTGTTTTATCTGTTACTGAGCAATTTATTGCTCAGTAACAGATATATTATATCACATCCATGAAATACTTACATCAACAAATTATTAATTTATGTTCCAATAAACATTAATTGTAATATTGGGAAAAACGTTAATTGTAATATTGGGAAATGCTTCGTTAAATTGTTCAATCACTCTTCTACAACTTGCACAAGGCTTACGTTCTGTAAATAATATTGCTTTGATGTGAAAAGTATGACGGAGAGCGAGTGTGTGGGGGAGCTTATGAAAATGTACCGGGAATTGACGGAGATTGTCACCCCCGACCTCTCCTTCCGAATCCCATAATTCAATGAAGGTTTTGTATTATCTCACCTGCATTTTACATCAGCTATTTCGGGCTGACTATTAACTGTCTCAGTCTTTTCATAGTCTCCGTTTTATCCAAGTCGGCTTTGGGTGCGCCCGGAATTACCCCCGCCCTTCCCGCTATGCTGTCATACTCGATAAGCCCCGCCTCGCTGAAAATATCAAGACATAAAAGGAACTTGCAGTAGTTTATCCCTTTGCCGAAAGCGTCGTCATACAGGCGCATTACAGGCTCTTTGTCCTTGCCGAAACTTTTGTATACCGCCACCAGCTCGTCTCTCGACGGGGTCATGCCCCCGATTATCTCCGGAGAAAGCCGCTCGCCCCGCTTAAAGCTGCCGTATGCCTCTTCCGCTCCCATAAGTTTCGCCTGATTCATGCCCTGCCGCCGTATGCTCCTTATCTGCACCGACACCGAACGCCTGCCGTTGTATTCGTTTATCTCCGGGGATATAAGTGCGTTTATAACATCCCCCTCTTTGCAGGGAAGCTCGTTGGGAGACGTTCTGAACATAAGCCCGGTAACACTCCCCTGCGACTTTGTTCCCGTAAGTATCAGCTTGCTGTGAACTCCGTTTGACAAGGGGACTATCCCGCTGACGGCGCAGTCGGTCAGCAGGAACAGCGGACGTGGGTTGCCCTCTCCGAAAGGCTCGAGAACGTCAAGTCCCTCAACATTTTCCGTCGTAAGGTCGGCGGGAGTCACCCCGCAGACTATCCGCACCGTGTTTCTTATGCAGCCGCCTTTTTGGACTATCCCCGCCGCATACTCCTGCAAACGCCTGTCAAACTCATCGAAATTCTCCTCTTTAAGGGAAAATCCCCCCGCCCCCTTGTGTCCGCCGTATTTATCCAGCAGCTCGCCGCAATAGGTCAGTCCGCCGAACACGTCAAAACCTTCCACCCACCTTGCAGACCCCCGCAGCATGCCGCCCCCCTCTTCCTCGGACATGAGGAACACGGGTTTGCCGAACTTTTCCGCTACTCTCGAAGCGGCTATCCCGATAACGCCGTGATCCCACTCTTTCCCCCTTATGGCAAGCACCCGCTTGTGCATTATCTCCGGGGACTTTGCAAGTATCCCCGTAATGTCCTCCATTATCCCGTCCTCAATCTCCTTTCGGCGGCCGTTTAACACGCAAACCTTTTCCGACAGTTTCTCTGCGTCCTCCGGAACGTCCGCCTCAAGCATGGCAAGAGCCGTTTTGGGAGAGCCTATACGCCCTGCGGCGTTTATCCTGGGAGCTGCCCCGAAAGCCAGCTGCCTTGAATTATAGGGCTTTTTCAGCCCCGCCTTTTCCATTAACGCCGCAAGCCCCGGTCTTTCCGTGTTCTCCAGAAAATGCAGACCGTGACGGACTATTATGCGGTTCTCGCCGTCCAATGGGACAACGTCCGCCACCGTCGCCACAGCCGCAAGGTCGGAATACTGCTCCACAGCCATGTCAAGGTCGCCCTCCATTGCCCCCACCAGCATAAGCGCAATGCCGCAGCCGCAGTAATCCTTGTAAATCGACGGGCAGTCCGCACGGTGAGGGTCGACTACAGCCAATGCGTCGGGCAGCCTTTCCCCCGGCATGTGATGGTCGGTTATCACAAGTTTTATCCCCAGTTCCCGGCACAGCTTCGCCTCGTCATGGCAGGAAATGCCGTTGTCAACGGTGATTATCAGCTGTATTCCCTGCACGTGAAGTTTCCTTATTGCATCGCAGTTCATACCGTACCCTTCCGAGCGTTCGTTGATGTAGGAGGTAACCTGCGCCCCCATGTCCCCCAAGTAGTTTACAAGCAAAGACGTGGCGGTAATGCCGTCGCAGTCGTAATCGCCGTAAACGCAGATGTATTCCCCCTTTTCCGCAGCCTCGCGGATCGTCCTGACAGCCTTGTCCATATCCCTGAAAGTCATGGGGTCGGACAGCCCGGCGGACAGCCGCTGACCGTCAATGCCCGTGTCAAGGAACGCCGCCGCCTTTTCGGGGGTATCATGACCCATTGAGACCAACGCCGCCGCCGCCATCATCGAGATATTCCCCTTTGCCGCCAGTTCCCTGACGGCTTTTTCGTTGAACGGTTCTATTATCCATTTATCTATCATATCAAAAGCACCTTAGAGACCCGGGAAACATCTGCCGGACAGCCGCATACGCCGTAAAACTCGGCATTGCCGTAAACCGATGCTTTCCCTGTATTATTTTTACCGTTAAGAAAGCACCCGTCGGACAGCATTTTAAAATTGTATTCGTTACGATACTCCTTTGCAACCGGATTTTCCTTAACACTTCATTATAGCATTTTTCTGTGAAATAATCAATAGCTATTTTGAATTTTTTTGTGAACAACCGATACGTCCGTACACAGCCGTTTCTGTTTGCAAAAAAGGTTTGTTCCGCAAATTGAAAATACCCCGTTCTGTTTGTTTCCCACACTTGACGGCGGGGATAATATACAATCCGAAACGTCCTTACATAGCCGCTTTTGCAGGCTGACGGAAAAATGAGTGTAAAATTTGTAAAAATTTCAAATTTACTCTTGTAATTTTTGCGGGAGTATGTTATAATACTATTTACAGGGTGATTTTTTTTAAAAAAGTCCGATGATAATCAGAAAATTCAAGGAGTGATTCAATTATGAAGAGTGCTTTGGGAGTTGCACTGCTGACAATGTTCGCCGCCGCTGCGGGAGCCGCCGCCGCAATTTACTGCGTTAAAAAGCGTGAGGAACTCGAAGAATACGACTACAGCTTCGACGATGACGACGAGATATTTTTCGGTGACGACGACTGCGAATCCTGCGAGGGCTGCCCCGCCAAGGACAAGGACGCTGCCGAGGACGACGTAAGCGATATCGATGAGCTTGCGGCTATGGACGGTGCAGACAAGGAAGACCTTGAAAAAGCCGATGAGGATTTTTGACGAGGTGCCGGTTTAAGGTCTTTTTCCCGCCGAAGGCGGGGAAAAGACCGCCCAATATGATTTTAAAATACGGTTCGATCAACAGAAGCAGGAAGTTCGGAGGCAAGAGGCAAGAATATTGCTTTTTGCCTGAACTTTTAGCACAAAGCCTATTAACTATTTATTAACTATTAACTATTAACTATTAATTATTAACTAATCTGTGGTGTAAGAATGTTTAAATTGTTAAAGTATCTCAAGGGTTTTCGCAGGGAAAGCGTTCTCGGACCTTTCTTTAAGCTGTTGGAGGCTCTTTTTGAATTGTTTACCCCCTTGGTGGTCGCCGCCATTATAGACAACGGCATTGCCCGGAGCGACAGGGGATATATACTTAAAATGTGCCTGCTGCTGGTGGGACTGGGTTTTGCGGGTCTGGCGTTTTCCGTAACGGCGCAGTTCTTTGCGGCAAAAGCCTCCGTGGGATTTACAGCGAAACTGCGGCATGAGCTTTTCGGGCATATTGGGAAGCTAAGCTATTCACAGCTTGACAGCGTGGGAACGTCCACGCTCATTACAAGGCTCACCGGGGATATGAACCAGGTGCAGACGGGGGTGAACCTTACTTTAAGGCTGCTGCTGCGGTCTCCCTTTGTGGTCTTCGGGGCTATGATAATGGCGTTCACCATCGACAGGGAAACAGCCATGATCTTCCTTTACGTTACGCTCATTCTCTTTGCGGTGGTCTTTGCCATAATGCTTATAAGCATTCCGCTGTACAAAAAAGCGCAGCAGAAACTGGACGGCGTTACGGGGGCTGTCCGTGAAAATCTCACGGGAGTCAGGGTCATAAGGGCATTCGGGCTTGAGGAAACGGAAAAGGCGGCGTTTACAAGGAAAAACAGCGACCTTTGCAGTACGCAAAAGTTTGTGGGCGGTGTCTCCGCACTTATGAACCCGGTCACCTACGTTATCATAAATATCGCCATAATCTACCTTATTCGGGAGGGTGCGCTGCAAGTGGAATCGGGGGTGTTAAAGCAGGGAGAAGTCGTTGCACTGTACAATTATATGTCACAGATACTGGTGGAGCTGATAAAACTTGCCAACCTTATTATCAGCATTACCAAAAGCATTGCCTGCGGCAACCGCATACAAGCGGTTCTGGAGCTTGTTCCGGATATGGAGAAGGCTGAAAATGCGCAAGGCAATATCCCCGAAAATACCGGCAACCCCGAATATGCCGTGGAGTTCGACAACGTTTCCCTGCTGTATGACGGAGCGGGGGAAAGGGCGTTGGAAAACATTTCCTTTAAGGTGAAAAAGGGCGAAACGGTGGGGATAATCGGCGGCACTGGGTCGGGCAAAAGCAGCCTTGTGAATATGATCCCCCGCTTTTATGACGCAAGCGAGGGAAGCGTTAAGCTAAATGGTATTGACGTACGCAATACAGACCCCAAAGAGCTGCGGGAGACTATCGGCATAGTCCCCCAGAAAGCCTCTCTTTTTAAAGGCACTATCGCCGAAAATCTCCGCTGGGGCAACGAAAACGCCACCGAAGAGGAGCTTATGCAGGCGGTGAAGGCAGCCCAAGGAGCGGACGTGGTAAAGGTAAAAGGCGGGCTTGACGCCATGATAGAGCAGGGCGGGCAGAATCTTTCGGGCGGTCAGCGGCAAAGGCTTACCATAGCAAGAGCCCTTGTCCGCCGCCCGGAAGTGCTTATTCTGGACGACAGCGCATCAGCCCTCGATTTTGCCACCGATGCCGCACTGCGCAAATCCTTGCGGGAGCTTGACTTTTCCCCCACGGTCTTTATCGTTTCTCAGCGCACATCTTCCATAGCCCATGCGGATAAAATAATCGTCCTCGACGATGGAAAAGCCGTCGGCATAGGCACTCACAAGGAGCTGCTGCAAAAGTGCGATGTATATAAGGAGATATACAATTCCCAGTTCAAAAAGGAGGCGGTATAAATGGCTGAAAACAAGGAAAAAAAGCCTGTACTCAAAACATCTGCCGCCGACCTTAAAAGGGTCATGAAATACATTGGGAAATACCGCCTTTTAATGGTGCTGTCGGTGATAATGGCGGCGGTGACGGTGGGGCTGACCCTTTATGTGCCTATTTTGGCGGGGCGGGCTATCGACCTTATCGTTGCTCCGGGGAACGTTGACTTTGAGGGTATAGCCGCCATAACTCTGCGGATAGCCATTGTTGTGGGAATAACGGCGGTTATCCAGTGGATAATGAACAACGTCAACAACAGGATAACCTATCATGTTGTCCGTGATATGCGGGAGGCGGCTTTTAAGAAAATACAGCAGCTGCCTTTTAGCTTCCTCGACACTCACCCGGCAGGGGAAACATTGGGGCGGGTAACAGCCGACGCAGACCAGTTCGCCGAGGGCTTGCTTATGGGATTTACACAGCTTTTTACGGGAGTTGTGACCATTATCGGCACATTGGGCTTTATGATCTCCATAAGCCTGCCCATAACCCTTGCGGTGGTGGTGCTGACCCCCTTGTCCCTGTTTATCGCCAAATTTATTGCAGGGAAAACATACAGTATGTTCAAGCTCCAGTCGGAAACAAGAGGCGAGCAGACCGCCTTTATCGACGAGATGATAACCGGGCAGAAAACCGTGCGGGCTTTCGGCAGGGAAAAGGAATGCCTTGAAACTTTCGATGAGATAAACGAGCGGCTGCGGGCCTGTTCCCTGCGGGCAACCTTTTTCTCCTCTATCACCAACCCCGCCACACGTTTTGTGAATAACTGCGTTTATGCGGCGGTGGCTCTTACGGGTGCGCTGTTGTCGGTGTCTACCGGGGGGGCGTTTTCGGTAGGCAGCCTGACCTGCTTTTTGTCCTACGCAAATCAGTACACCAAGCCTTTTAACGAGATTTCGGGAGTTGTTACCGAGCTGCAAAATTCCCTTGCCTGTGCCGGGCGGCTGTTTGAGCTTATCGAGGAAGAACCGCAAATTCCCGACAAAGAGGATGCTTTCGTACTTGACAACACCAAAGGGAACGTTTCCCTGCGGGACGTTTGCTTTTCCTATGTCCCCGAAAAGAAACTTATAGAAGATTTCTGCCTTTCCGTGCAGCCGGGGCAGAGGGTGGCAATAGTGGGACCCACGGGCTGCGGGAAAACTACGGTAATAAACCTTCTAATGCGGTTTTACGATGTGAACCGGGGAAAAATTTCAGTCGACGGCAAGGATATACGGGACATTACCCGCCGTTCCCTGCGGAAAAATTACGGCATGGTGCTGCAGGAAACATGGCTCAAATCCGGGACGGTGAGGGAGAATATCGCCATGGGAAAGCCGGATGCGACGGACGAGGAGATCATAGCCGCCGCCAAAGCCTCCCATGCCCACAGCTTTATAAAACGACTGCCCAACGGCTATGACACGGTAATCGGCGAGGGAGAGGGTTCGCTGTCCCAAGGGCAAAGGCAGCTTTTGTGTATAGCAAGGGTAATGCTATGCCTGCCGCCAATGCTTATTCTTGACGAGGCGACCAGCTCCATAGACACCCGCACGGAGATAAAGATACAGGAAGCCTTTGCACGGCTTATGGAAGGGCGGACTTCCTTTATCGTTGCTCACCGCCTTTCCACCATACGAGAAGCTGACATTATCCTTGTAATGCGGGAGGGGCATATCATTGAACAGGGAAACCATGCCGAGCTGCTTAAAAGAGGGGGATTTTATGCGAAGCTGTACAACAGTCAGTTCAGCTGAACCTCAACCGCCGGTGAGGCTTTTCTGAAATGCTTTAATTTTTTGGTTAATCGTTACTTGCTGTGTGGGGGAATTTGCAATTACCAAAAAAACAAACTTCATTTTCCAAAAAGTTACATTAATCCAAAAAAGCCCCCACGGCGATTGATACAAATCCCTCATTGAATTAT
>JAMOZU010000123.1 GCA_023667745.1 Ruminococcus sp. | reverse complement strand
CGGGGACGAGCCGCAGAAAGCGAAAGAAAATATCCGCCGCTCCGACGAGGCGAGGGCTTCCTATTACAAGAACATCTCCGGACAGAGCTGGGGCAGCCGCCACAATTATGAGCTGCTTCTGGACGGCTCTGTGGGCGTTGACGCCAGCGTGAACATCATCTGCGATTACATAGAGGGGAAAGAGAGAAAGGGGAAAGAGAGAAAGGGGAAAGAGAGAAAGGGGAAAGAGAGAAAGGGGAAAGAGAGAAAGGGGAAATAATACAAATCCCTCATTGAATTATGGGACTTAAGCCGCCGCAAAAACCATATATGTAAGTTTTTGCGACGGCTTCATCTCCGTAATTCCAATGGGAATTAGTATGAGAATAACGGCAAGCTGTGAATGATATATTACAAGCGAAGCTTCTTTTTTTGCAAACGATCCCCTCACTTGGGGGGAATTTTTTCTTGTTTTCCGGAAAATATTAATTTAATAATTTTGTAGCAAAAAATTTACAAATCTCCTTTTTACGTCTCCCAATGGGGGCGGAAGTGAAAGAACGGCGAAAAAAATCCCGATTTAAAGGCGTTTTTCGGCAGCTCAAAAATTATTTGGGACAAAATAGACAAAAAATAATTAGCACTCCCCCAAAATATTTGCTAAAAAATTTCTCAAAACCCCTTGACAAGTTGAAAAAAAAGAGTATAATATAATTAGCACTCAAAGTAATGGAGTGCTAACAGAGGCAAGAAGCAAGAGTTCGGGTCGGCTGTCAGGGATCACTGATTTAAGGTGTTTTCCCCGCCGCAGGCAGGGAAAACATCGCATGACAAAAAGATTTGTAACGAATACTGCTTTTACAGCGAACAGCTTTTAAGAAAGGAGCGGCGGGCTGTGCCGGAGGACAGGAAACTTAAAATACTGGCTGCGGTGGTCAGTGAATATATTGTCACGGGCGAGCCGGTCGGCTCTAAGGCTATTGCGGCAAAGCCGGATATAAAAGTGTCCCCGGCGACTATCCGCAATGATATGGCGGTGCTGGAGCAGCTGGGGTACTTAGAGCAGCCTCACACGTCGGCGGGGCGTGTGCCCACTTACAGCGGCTACAAGCTGTATATTGAGCAGCTTATGCCGAGAGTTACGCTGACGGAGGAGGAAAAGCTCCTTCTTGACACGGCTGTGGAGTCGGCGGGCAGCGGCGAGGCGGTCATTGAAAATGCCGCAAAGGCGTTGGCGGATATTACCCACTGCGCTGCGGTGGCGTCCGACCTGTCCCCCCAGTTTTCGGTGATAGCCAAGGTGGAGGCTATTCCCACGGGAAAGAGAATGTATGTTCTGCTGATGATAACGTCGTCGGGAAATATCCGCAACAAGGTCTGTCGGTTGGAGTTTGACCTGTCCGGAGAACAGCTTCACTTTTTTACCGAATATATGACGGAAAACCTAAGCGGCATGAGCGTGGAGAGCCTGTCGGAAGAGACTATCGAAAAACTGGCGGCTGCCATGGGGGCGTACACGGTCACCCTCACCCCCCTGCTCAAAGGCGTTACCGAGCTTGCAAAGAGTTTCAAGAAAAGCGACGTGCATGTCAGCGGGGAACGCAACCTTATTACCCGAAACGACATAGACCCGGGAGACGTTGCAAGGTTTCTGGAGGGGCGGCAGGAATTTGCAAGGCTTTTGGACGACAGCTTCAGCGGCTTGCGTGTTCTCTTCGGGGAGGACGACAGCCTTGTGATAAGCAATTCCAGTCTGATAGTTTCCCCCTTTAAAAAGGGCGGGAAAACTGCGGGGAGCCTTAGCGTTATAGGTCCCGTGCGGCTGGATTACGCCAAGATAATCCCCTATATCGAATATTTAACGGGCAAGATAAGCGCGGTGTTAAGCGGAGACGAGGACGAACCCTATCTCCCGCCCCGGCTTGAAGATAAAGGCAAATAGAAGGAGGCAGTACCCATGGCGGAAAATGAAAAGACTGTGGAGGAAATGACGGAAGAGGCGGTGACGGAAGAAACAAAGGAAACGGCCGAAGAAGTTTCGGAAGAGGCGGCAACGGCGGAAGGGCCGAAAGAGGAAACGGCGGAGGAGAAAGTTTCACGCCTTGAAAAGGAGCTTGCGGACGAAAAGGAGCGTTACCTGCGGCTGGACGCAGAGTATTACAACTACCGCAACCGCTCGGTAAAGGAAAAGTCCGAGGCGTACGAAAACGCCACCATAGCGGCGGTGAAGGATATTCTCTCGGTGATAGACGATTTCGAGAGGGCGTTGGCGGCGGAATGCTCGGACAATAATTTCAAAAAGGGCATTGAGATGATCTACAGCCGCTACAAGTCCATTCTGGAAAAGCTGGGAGTGGCGGAGATAGAGTCGGAGGGGCAGCCCTTCGACCCGAATGTTCACAATGCGGTCAGCAGCACGGAAGATGAATCCTTAGGGGAAAACGTGGTGGCGGCGGTTCTCCGGAAGGGCTATGTTATAGGCAAAAAGGTGATACGTCCCGCTATGGTAACGGTGGCTAATCCTTAAAAATGCCGTTCAAGTGGCATTTTAATGATCTGCAAATTTTACAAATCCCCATGTTGGGCGGTGTTTTCCCCGCCTGTGGCGGGGAAAACACCTTAAATCGGCTAATCCTTAAAAAGGTTTAAGATAAATTTCACAAAAAATACAAACGCCCCCAAAGGGGCAATATGAAAGGAAGAATTTATATGTCAAAAATCATAGGTATAGACTTAGGTACGACCAACTCATGCGTAGCGGTAATGGAGGGCGGAGATGCTGTTGTTATCGCCAATGCCGAGGGCGCAAGGACTACCCCCTCGGTGGTGGGCTTTACCAAAACGGGCGAACGCCTTGTGGGGCAGGTGGCAAAGAGACAGGCAGTCACAAATGCCGACCGCACGGTGTCTTCCATCAAACGTCATATGGGGTCTGATTACAAGGTTTCCATCGACGACAAGAAGTACACCCCTCAGGAAATTTCAGCAATGATACTTTCCAAGCTCAAAGCCGATGCGGAAAGCTATCTTGGCGAAAAGGTGACGGAAGCCGTTATTACCGTCCCCGCATATTTCACCGACGCACAGAGACAGGCTACCAAAGACGCGGGGCAGATAGCGGGGCTTAACGTTAAGCGTATCATAAACGAGCCTACTGCGGCGGCTCTTTCCTACGGTATCGACAAGGAGCAGGATCAGACGGTCATGGTATACGACTTGGGCGGCGGTACGTTCGATGTTTCCATTATTGAAATGGGCGACGGCGTACAGGAAGTACAGGCGACCGCAGGAAACAACCACTTGGGCGGCGACGATTTCGACCAGAGGATCATCAACTGGATGATAGACTCCTTCAAAGCCTCCGAGGGTATCGACCTTTCCTCCGACAAAATGGCTATGCAAAGGCTCAAAGAGGCGGCAGAAAAGTCCAAGATAGAGCTTTCCTCAACGCCTACCTCCATGATAAATCTCCCCTATATCACAGCGGACGCAACAGGCCCCAAGCATATGGAGCTTACTCTTACAAAGGCGAAGTTCGACGAGCTTACTCACGACCTTGTGGAGGCTACCATGGGGCCGGTTAAACAGGCTCTTTCCGATGCGGGTCTTAAGCCCTCGGATATAAACAAGGTGCTTATGGTGGGCGGTTCTTCGAGAATACCCGCAGTTCAGGAAGCTGTTAAAAAGCATATGGGTTCGGAGCCTTTCAAGGGCATTAACCCGGACGAGTGCGTTGCACTGGGTGCGGCACTTCAAGGCGGCGTGTTCACGGGCGATGTTACGGGAATGGTTCTTCGTGACGTAACGCCTTTGTCTCTCGGTATCGAGACAGCCGGCGGCGTATGCACAAAGATGATAGAGCGGAACAAGGCTATCCCCATTAAGCATTCGCAGGTGTTCTCCACCTATGCGGATAATCAGACCGCCGTTGACATCAACGTTCTCCAGGGCGAAAGAGAATTTGCCAAGGACAACAAGCAGCTGGGTATGTTCCGTCTGGACGGCATTGCTCCCGCTCCCAGAGGAGTACCTCAGATAGAGGTCACCTTCGATATCGACTCCAACGGTATCGTTCATGTGTTCGCAAAGGACCTTGGAACGGGCAAGGAGCAGAACATCACCATTCAGTCCTCCACCAATATGTCAAAAGAGGATATAGACAAGGCTGTGGCAGACGCAGAGCGTTATGCGGAAGAGGACAAGAAGCGCAAGGAAGAGGTGGACATCAAGAATCAGGCGGAGAGCCTTGTGTTCCAGAGCGAAAAGGCTATCAACGACTTCGGCGACAAGGTTACCGACAGCGACAAAGCCCCCATTCAGGCGAAGATCGAGGAGCTGAAAAAGGCTATCGAGTCGGGCAATACCGCCGATATGAAGGCTAAGACGGATGAGCTGCAGAAGCTGGTATATGAGCTGTCCTCGAAGGTTTATCAGGCGGCGGGCGCACAGGCAAACCCCGACGGCGGAGCGGGTGCGCAGGATATGGGCAGTGCCGGCGGTTCGGATAACGGCGGCGACGGCTTTGTGGACGCCGAGTTTACCGAAAACTAAATTTTAAATAAATATTCATCCCACCGCATACAATAGGCAATGTTATTGCCATTGTATGCGGCTTGGGGGTTTTTAAAGGCAACGGGCTTAATAGACTATGCAAGATTGCTTTCGGGCAAGAGTATCTCTTGCATCTTGACTCTTAGCCTCTTGCCTCTTATGAGGTGATTTGACCATGGCTGACAAGAGAGATTATTATGAAGTGCTGGGACTGCAAAAGGGCGCAAGCGAAGACGAGATAAAAAAGGCGTACCGTGCCAGCGTTAAAAAATACCACCCCGATCTTCACCCGGACGACAAGGAATGCGAGGAGAAGATGAAAGAGGTCAACGAGGCGTATGAGTGTCTTTCCGACCCGGACAAAAAATCCCGCTACGACCAGTTCGGGCATGCAGGGGTAGACCCCTCCTACGGGGGCGGCGGGTTCTCCGGATTTTCCGGCTTCGGGGATATGGGGGACATCGGAGATATTTTCAGTTCCTTTTTCGGCGGCAGCGGTTTCGGCAGCAGCAGCCGAAATAACCCCAATGCTCCGAGACGCGGGCAGGATATACAAACGGAGGCTACCATCAGCTTTATGGAAGCCTGCAACGGCAAGAAGCTGGATATAAAGATAAACCGCATGGAAAAATGCCCCGATTGCAGCGGTTCGGGGGCAGCCCCCGGCTCGACGGCGCAGACCTGTTCGGAATGCGGCGGCACGGGGCAGGTAAAGACCGCCCAGAGAACGCCTTTCGGCATGATCTCCAATCAGCGGCCTTGTACACGCTGCGGCGGAAAAGGCACGGTAATATCCAGTCCCTGTCCCAAGTGCAAGGGAGTTGGGCGGATATCCGTTCCCAAGACGGTGACGGTGAATGTGCCTGCAGGTATTGACGACGGGCAGACGCTCCGTGACAGGGGCAACGGACACAGCGGCATAAACGGCGGACCTGCGGGTGATCTGCATGTTGCCATAAACGTCCGCCCCGACCCGATATTTGAAAGGGACGGCTTTGACATACACACGGATATTCCCATTACCTACATGCAGGCGGTTCTTGGGGACAGCATAAATGTCCCCACCATAGACGGCAGCGTTAAGCTGACAGTCCCCGAAGGCACGCAGCCGGGGACGGTGTTCCGCCTGAAATCCAAGGGCGTGAAAAAACTGGGGAGAAACGACAGGGGCGACCAGTATGTTACGGTGAACGTGGAAGTCCCCACCAAGCTCAGCAAGTCCCAGAAGGATATGCTCAAAAAATTCGAGGGGACTTTGGGAGACGGGAACTACAACAAGCGGAAAAATTTCTTTGAAAGGGTAAAGGATATTCTCAACAGCGACATTAAATAGGCAGGGATGCCGGTCTCGGTTTTCATACGACCCGTTATTCTCCCGCCTTCGGCGTGGAGAATAACAAATAAAATAAGCACTGACATTTTGTAAAACAGTTTTATTTTGTATACCGGGGCGGGAGGAACGCCCGGCGAACCCACAGTGAAAATCTTTTTGAAAGGACTGAGCAATGCAATGGAATTTCAATACGGTTTTTATTCGGTCTGTATCATGGCGGGGATAATCTCATTCTTGGGCTTTTGCCTTGAGAATGTATGGCTTGCGGTAACAAAGGGGTATATGGATAACAGGGGCATGAAGCATCCGTTTCTCTTGGGCTACGGCGGGCTTGTACTGGGAATGTACATGCTGCTGGGAACGCCGGAGGAGATGGCACTGCTGGGGATATATAAGCTGACGAGCCCCGGAAAGAAAATGAAAATGTGCTACTTTCTGGCGGCGGCGATGATAGTTAGCATAGGGGAGATAATTTTAGGCTACGCCGTGAAGCTGACCTGCGGCATGGATTACTGGAACTACACATGGATACCCCTGCACATCACACCGTACACGTCCATTCCCACAAGCACGGGATTCGGACTTATCATTACCGGGTTTATGGACTGCGTATTCACCCCGCTGATGGGGGCTATAGAGATGATACCGGATAACTTGGCAAAAGGGGCGACGGTTGTTCTTCGGGGGGTTATGATACCCGATTTTATAAGGGCTTTCAAGGTAATGAAAGAAACAGGCAAGCCTATGGAAAAGTGGCGGCTGGAACTGCCCGCACGCAAAAGACGGCTGCGGCTTGGGTCAAGAAAATGAAGATAAAGTAAATCGGAAAATCCCTCCCGGGATTTTCCGATTGCTTTTTTGGGAAAGGACAATGCTTTCGCTCGTCTATCCCCTCTTTTTCCCATACAGCATAATTGCCTTTACATCAATATCCCTGAAAACGCATTCGTAGGTAACGATTATGGTAACAGGAGCAATAAGAGTCAGCAGCAGCAGCCCCGCAAGTCCTCCCCATGTCAGCGAGCCTATGTCCCGCCCTTGAGTGAACAGGTCCACCCAGGCAAGGCACTGCATATTGCCGATAATATACAGGTTGAATATGTCCCCTATAACCCCCAGTTTGCTCAGCAGCAGCGCTATCCACATGATATAGGCAGGCAGGGGGGCTGTAAAAGCCATTTTAAGGGACATTTTTTCGTCCCGCTCCGCCCCGTGGTAGCGGACGATGTTCTTGTCCCTAACGGCGCAGTTATAGGCAAAGTTAAAGAAAAGTCCGTTGGAGATAAGGCAGGAGGCAACGGCGGTGAATATCTTCATCGCCATAAACCGCACCAGCAGGGGTATCATGCACATATTGAAAATAATGCAAATAAATTCCCCTCCCAGCCACCAGAGCATTCCTTTTCCCGCCCTTACCGGGAGCGTATCGTAAGTATCTTTTTTCATATTATTTCACCTTGTTTTAAGACAATACCGAGTATCCTTATGTTAGGCGGGAGAAAAACCTTAAATCGGTAATCCCTTTAAGCGGGGGGATATTTTCAGCCCTCCGCCTTTTTCACTTTCAGTTTTATTACACGCTTGGCATTCCTGCTCCGTTTATCCGCACTGCGGCTCTTTCTTACCACTTTGACCT
>JAMOZU010000122.1 GCA_023667745.1 Ruminococcus sp. | reverse complement strand
ATCAGCCTCCGCCTTCTTGCAGAACTTATAGAAACTCCCCTCTTTAAGCACAAATCCGCCCGCCTCCGTCGGTCTGTACCCCATAATAAAGTCCTCATAGGAATAGCTCTGATGAAACTGCACAAACCGTACCCGCTTATCATCTTTCTCCCCCATTAACGCATACGCCAGCCTCTTCGCCGCAAAGGTCTTCCCCACCCCCGGCGCACCCTGCAAAATAACATTTTTCTTTCTTTTGATCAGCTTATCCAGCCTCTCAAACTCCCCCTCGTCAAGGAAAACATCTTTAAGAAAATCCTCTTTTAAATAACTCTTTTCAGTCACCTGCTCCCCACTTTCCATTTGAACATCTGCACCCGCCTCATAGCTTTCATCATAAAGGGAAATGCCGAAATAGGGTATTAAAATGTTTTGGTCGAAAAGCCCAAAATCAGCTTTCTTTACACTGTATGTTGTATTGTTCTGACTTGGCGACCATCCTTTTTGCTTACCTGTATATCTGTTTGGATTAATGCTTTCAATTACCGTCTCGTATTTGCGCAAGAACCATTCCTTTTTGTCTTCTTCCAAAAATTCACGTTTTACAACATCATCTTTTACCCGACCCAACAGCACCATCTGTTCAGTACTGTAACAAAGATAAAAATAATCTCCTTTCCTCATATCCTGCGCAAACCAGTCAGCCTGCGTCTTGGGACTTATCCCGACCGGACCGGTATGCGTATGTATCCCTATTAAATTCCTTTCCAAAAGTAAACCCTTTACGCTTCTTTTATGAGCATGCGATATCTTCCAGATTTTCGCCCTGCCGCTAAGCACATCTTCCCTTATCATCTTCTGCCTACCCTCTATCGACTCCGGAATCGGCTTTAACTCCCTATCGCCGTTTTCCGTTGCTTCACTCACCGTTACATCATTCTCCATTACATTAGTCTCCATAAACTTATCCTCCATTAAAAATTTTTCATACTAACGAAAATCCAAAATATGACTTCAAAACTTTTTTGCCGAAATCCTCAAACTCATCGGGCTTAATCTTATAAAGCGTATTGGGTCGGCACGGTGCCCACCCTTTATCCGGATTGATTTTGTTATCGTATTTGTGACTGTGTATGCTTTCAATTATTACCTCATAATCACGGCATATCCAATCTTTCTTTATGCCCAGAACCGTGCAGTCCTTCCAATCGCCCGCCACTCTGCCAAGAAGTATGACCGAATCATTTTCCTTATTTCCGTGGCATAAGTAAAAATAATCGCCTATGTTCATTTCTTCCATAAAGCAATAACCCTGTCGGTCTTTTTTCGGATCGTTTCTGTTTTCGACTGTAGCGTGAATTGCAATCAACCGCTCATTAAGAAGAATCGCCCGTTCCTTTTTATCCAGCCACTCGCTTTTTTGCGAATGCGACATCTTCCAAATCTTCGCCCTTCCTTTCAGCACATCTTCCCTAATCATCTTCTGCCTGTCCTCTATCGACTCCGGAATCGGCTTTAACTCCCTATCGCCGCTTTTTGCAGCACCGCTCACCGTTACATCATTCTCCATTACATCGTTTTCCATATCCATATCCTCCATTAAAATTTTTTTCACATCAACCGAACTCCCCCAACCCCTCTATATCAATCATACCACATTTTCCCCCACTTGTCAATAGCTTTACGCAATATTTTTATCTGTTTTTCAAAACTTTATAACTCTGCACAATTATTACCCTATTACATAGTGCAATTTTACCATATCGATCAACATATTGCCCTTCCCCCGAAAAAGGAAAGGCCGCCCATAAAAGGCGGTCTCCCGACAAAAGCAATATTACGGGGCATTATTGCCCATTTATTCTCACGACAGACTTCACAGCCCGTTCTTACCTCATAGTAGTATACCCCATAAGATACTCGTCCACAGCCTTTGCGGCCTCTCTCCCCTCTCTGATAGCCCATACCACAAGGGACTGCCCCCGCCTCATATCCCCCGCCGTGAACAGCTTGGGAACGCCCGTAAAATAGCCGTCGGGGGTCTCGGTGGCAATGTTGGTGCGGGGGGTAAGGGCTGCCCCGAAAGAGTCGGCGATATATTTTTCCGTCCCCAGAAATCCCGCCGCAATAAGCACCAAGTCAGCAGGGATTATTTCCTCGCTGCCGGGGATATTCTCGAATTTCATTCGTCCCGTTTCCTCGTCCTTTACCTGCCGCAGCTTTACCGTCTCGATAGAGCGGATATGCCCTTGCTCATCGGGAATGAACCTGTTTACGGTGGTGCAGTAGATACGGGGATCGCTGCCGAATACGGCTATAGCCTCTTCCTGTCCGTAGTCGGTCTTGCATATGCGGGGCCACTCCGGCCAGGGGTTGTTTGCCGCCCTTTCATCGGGAGCTTTGGGCATCATCTCCAGCTGAACCACCGACTTACAGCCGTGCCGTATCGCCGTCCCCACGCAGTCGTTGCCCGTGTCGCCGCCCCCTATCACCACAACATGCTTGTACTTTGCGCTGATAAAGTACCCGTCGGACAGGTTGGACTTTGTAAGGCTCTTGGTGGTGGATTTAAGGAAGTCAACGGCAAAGTATATCCCGCTGCTCTCCCTGCCCGGAGCTGTTATATTTCTGGGATTTCCCGTGCCGCAGCAGAGAATGACGGCGTCGTTTTCCCTCAGCAGCTCTTCTCCGGAAATATCCTTCCCCACATTTACGTTGGTGACGAACTTTACTCCCTCCGCCCTCATCAGGTCAAGCCGCCGCTCCACAATTTCCTTTTCCAGCTTCATATTGGGAATGCCGTACATCAGCAGTCCCCCCGGTCTGTCCTCCCGCTCATAGACCGTCACCGTATGCCCCCGCCTGTTGAGCCTTTGGGCAGCCGCCAGTCCCGATGGCCCCGAACCTATAACGGCAATTTTCTTGTCCGTCCTGTGAGTGGGTGGCTTGGGATTCATAAGCCCGTGAGCATAGGCATATTCGATAACCGCATACTCGTTTTCTTTCACCGTTACCGGGTCGCCGTTCAAGCCGCAGGTGCACGCCTTTTCGCAAAGTGCGGGACATACTCTCGACGTAAACTCGGGGAAACTGTTTGTGAGCATCAGCCGCCTTGCCGCCCCGTCCATATCCCCACGCCAGATAAGGTCGTTCCATTCCGGGCAAAGGTTGTTCAGCGGACACCCGGAGACCATGCCGTCATGCAGCGGCTTTCCGTACTGACAGAACGGCACGCCGCAGTCCATACACCGCCCCGCCTGTTTTTTCCGCTCTTCCGAGTCCAGCGGCGTATGAAATTCACGGTAAGTCTTTATCCTTTCCAAGGGGGACTGCCCTGCATTATCTTCTCTATCATAATCCATAAAGCCCGTAGCTTTTCCCATTTATAATCATTCCTTTCATTAGACCGGTCATCAGCAGTGTATTATTCGTGCTTCGCCACCGCATAAAATGCGCTGATCTTAGCCTCATCCGCAGTCTTTCCCTCAGCCTCAAACTGCTTTATGCTGCTCATGATCTTAGCATAGTCATGGGGAATGACCTTCTTGAACCGGGGCAGATATGCCTCGAAATTCTCCAGTATCTCCCTGCCTCTTACCGAGCCTGTGGCGGAGGTATGCTCCTCAATGAGACTGCGGAGATCGTTTATATCCTCTTCCTCTTTTACTCCCGAAAAGCCCACCAACGCCTTGTTGAGCTTGGTGTACAGGTCAAACTCCTCGTCAAGGACATAGGCGATGCCGCCGCTCATGCCCGCCGCAAAGTTTTTCCCCGTCTTTCCGAGGATAACAGCCATGCCGCCTGTCATATACTCGCACCCGTGGTCTCCCACGCCCTCGCAGACAACTGCAGCTCCCGAATTTCTCACGCAGAACCGCTCCCCCGCAACTCCGGCAATAAACGCCTTTCCGCTTGTTGCGCCGAAGAGAGCCACGTTGCCCACGATAATATTCTCGTCCGCTTTGAAGCGGGAATTTTTCGGCGGGAAGAGTATCAGCTTGCCGCCCGATAGCCCCTTGCCGAAGTAGTCGTTGCTGTCCCCCTCCAGAGTCAGGGTAAGCCCTTTGGGGATAAATGCGCCGAAGCTCTGCCCTCCTGCGCCCTTGCAGTTTACAACGTAAGTGTCTTCCTCAAGGGAATCGCCGTATTTTTCCGTTATCTCCGAGCCGAATACAGTCCCCAGCGTCCTGTTAAGGTTGGTGACGTTAATGTCGATGGACATTTTCTCTCCCCTGTCGAAAGCGTTTTTCATCTTGGGGATTATTACAGTCTCGTCCACCGACTTGTCAAGCTCGAAGTCAAACACGTCATTGGGGTCGAAATGAGAGCTTTCTCCCGCATAAGGATTATCGAGAATAAGGGACATATCTATCTTTGCGGGTCTGCTTCCCTGTGCGTAGTCCCGCTTTTTAAGCAGGTCGGTGCGCCCTATCAGCTCGTCCACCGTGCGGATTCCCAGCTTTGCCATATATTCCCGCATTTCCTCGGCAATAAATCTCATGAAGTTGACGATATATTCGGGCTTTCCCTTAAAGCGTTTCCGAAGTTCGGGATTTTGTGTGGCAACGCCCACAGGACATGTGTCAAGATTGCACACCCTCATCATAACGCAGCCCATGGTAACAAGGGGCGCAGTGGCAAAGCCGTATTCCTCCGCTCCCAAGAGAGCCGCTATGACAACGTCCCGCCCGGTCATCATTTTGCCGTCGGTTTCTATTACGACTTTCGACCGCAAGCCGTTCATTATCAGCGTCCTGTGAGTTTCGGAAAGCCCCAGTTCCCAGGGCAGACCCGCATTGTGAATGGAGCTGCCCGGAGCTGCTCCCGTGCCGCCGTCGTAACCGGAAATAAGGATAACTCCCGCTCCCGCTTTTGCAACGCCCGCCGCAACAGTTCCAACTCCCGCCTCGCTTACAAGCTTAACGGAAATTCTCGCTTTCCTGTTGGCGTTCTTCAAATCGAAAATAAGCTGCGCCAAGTCCTCTATGGAATATATGTCATGATGAGGGGGCGGGGAAATAAGAGCCACTCCCGGCGTTGAATGCCTTGTTTTGGCTATCCACGGATAGACCTTCCCCGCAGGAAGATGACCGCCCTCGCCGGGCTTTGCCCCTTGCGCCATTTTTATCTGAATTTCTTTGGCTGACGTAAGATACTTTGATGTAACGCCGAAACGCCCGGAAGCCACCTGCTTTATAGCCGAGCACCTGTCTTCCGACTGCCCCGATGTGGCAATTCTTTCATTGTCCTCGCCGCCCTCACCGCTGTTGGACTTGCCCCCTATCATATTCATGGCAATTGCCATGCACTCGTGAGCCTCTTTTGAAATTGACCCGTAGGACATAGCCCCCGTTTTAAAGCGGCGCATGATATTTTCAACGCTTTCAACCTCGTCAACGGAAATTCCCCCGTCCGCCGCATAGTTGAAGTCAAGAGTGCTGCGGAGGGTAAGATTGCGCTGCTCGTCGTTAAGGTAAGCGGAATATTTCTTGAAAAGGGAATAGTCGTTATTCCAGGTCGCCTGCTGGAGCATGTGAATAGTTGCGGGGTTGTACATATGCTCTTCCTTGCTGCTGCGTGACTTGTGGTCGCCTATGCTTTCGAGAGCATCGTTTACTGTAAGGTCACCGGGGTCGAATGCGGCGTCATGGCGGCTTTTCACCTGTGCGCCGATGTCGTCTATGTCAATTCCGCCGACACGGCTTACGGTGTCGGGGAAATATTCATCGCAGGTTTCCTTGCTTATACCCAGTGCCTCGAATATCTTCGACCCCTGATATGACTGTATAGTGGATATGCCCATTTTTGATGCTATCTTCACAATGCCGTCCACTATGGCCTTTACATAGCAGTTAAGAGCCTCGGTGTATTCCTTGTCAACAGCCCTTTTGGAGATAAGCTCATAAAGAGTATCCATGGCAAGATAGGGGTTCACGGCACTTGCACCGTAGCCCAAGAGAGCCGCAAAATGATGGACTTCCCTCGGCTCGGCAGTCTCCACGATAAGGGAAACAGCCGTGTTCTTGCGGGTACGCACAAGATAGGAGTTAAGGGAAGATACCGCCAGCAGGGAGGGTATCGCCATATGATCCCTGTCAACTCCTCTGTCCGTAAGAATGAGAATGGCAGCTCCGTCCTCGTGAGCCTTGTCCGCCTGTTTGTAAAGGTTTTCCACAGCCTGTCTCAATGTGGTGTTCTTATCGTAAAGCATGGAAATATCGGCGGTTTTAAGCCCGTCAATATTGGCGGTGCGTATTTTTAACAGGTCGAGATTGGTAAGCACCGGGTTATGGATTCGCAGAACACGGCAGTTTTCCTCCGTCTCCTTTAAAATGTTCCCGGAAGCCCCCAAGTAAACGGTGGTATCGGTGATTACCGATTCTCTTACAGCGTCAATGGGAGGGTTGGTCACCTGTGCGAACAGCTGCTTGAAATAATCGAACAAAGGGGGATTTTTCTTTGACAGCGGCGGAATGGGCGTGTCCGTACCCATAGCCGAAATAGGCTCGGAGGCGTTTAACGCCATGGGGATAATAGTCCCCATTATCGACTCGTATGTATAGCCGAAAGCATGCTGCAAACGCTCCAGCTCCTCGCCCTTGTAGCGGAAAGGCTTCTTGTTGGGAATCTTAAATTCGTTCAAGGGGAAGAAATTGTGATCCAGCCACTCGCCGAAGGGGCGGCGGGTGCTGTAGTAGTTTTTGACAGTTTCATCATCCACAAGTCTGCCGTTTTTCATATCCGCCAACAGCATTTTTCCCGGACGGAGACGCTCCTTTTTGATAACGCACTCCGAGGGTATATCCAGCGCACCCACCTCCGAGGACAGCACCAGATAACGCTCGCCGTTTTCCTCCGTGATATAGTATCTTGACGGTCTTAATCCGTTCCTGTCGAGAACAGCCCCCATAATATCCCCGTCGGAGAAGATAATGGATGCAGGACCGTCCCAAGGCTCCATCATTGTGGCGTAATACTGATAGAACGCTTTCTTTTCCCGGCTCATGGTGGTCATATGCTGCCAGGGTTCGGGGATAAGAGCGATAACAGCCAACGGCAGATCAACTCCGGCCATGGTCATAAATTCAAGAGTATTGTCAAGGCGGGCGGAATCCGACCCCGTAACATCGAGGATAGGGGCAATGTCCTTCATTCTGCCGCCTATAAGGTCGCTTTTTAAAATAGCCTCACGGCTTAACATCTTGTCTGCGTTTCCGGTGATAGTGTTTATCTCGCCGTTATGCACCATTATGCGGTTGGGGTGAGAACGCTGCCAGCTGGGGTTGGTGTTGGTGGAAAATCTCGAATGAACTATCCCCACAGCGGAGGTATACTCGCCGCTGCGCAGGTCTTTATAGAAAAGGCGCAATTGCTTTACAAGGAACATTCCCTTGTAAACTATGGTGCGGCAGGAGCAGGAGCATACATAGGTCTCATTCTCCCTTTTTTCAAACACCATGCGGGCAATGTAGAGCATACGGTCAAAATCCTTGTCGGTCTTACAGGAGTCCGGACGTTTAACAAAACCTTGCATGATAGCGGGCTTGCTTTCAAGCGCACGGCTCCCCAGAACGCTTTCGTCCACCGG
>JAMOZU010000121.1 GCA_023667745.1 Ruminococcus sp. | reverse complement strand
TCCCTTGTGAGCATGGCGTGTTTAGCCGTGTACATACAGCATATCTTCGAGCAGTATTCCTTGCCGCAGCCGGAGGTATCTCTCGACCCTACGCACTGAACGAACACAATAGTGTGTGGGTGCTTGCCGTCCGACGGACGCAGCAACTGACCGGATGTGGGACCTGCCGCATTGGTGATCCTCTCGAACTCCAGCGATGTAACAACGTCCTTGCTCTGGGAATAAGCAAACTCGTCGTATTTTTCAAGGCTTATGGGATCGTACCCGGTAGCCGCAACTATCGCACCGTACTTCTCCTCGATTATCTCGTCCTGCTGCTTGTAGTCTATAGCCCCCGCCGTGCAGACCTTTGCGCATACGCCGCACTTGCCGTTTTTGAGCATATTGCAGTTGTCCGGGTCAATGGTGGCAACCTTCGGAACAGCCTGGGCAAAGGGGATATAAATGGCTCTCCTGTTGTCCATTCCAAGATTGAACTCGTTGGGGACGTTCTTCTTGGGGCATTTTTCCGTACATACGCCGCAGCCGGTGCACTTGGTGGTGTCCACATACCTTGCCTTTTTCTTTATCTTTACCGTAAAATTCCCCACAAAGCCGCTTACCGACTCCACCTCGCTGTAAGCGTAAATATGTATCTTCTCGTTTTGAGCGCAGTCCACCATTTTGGGTGTCAAGATACATGAAGCGCAGTCAAGGGTAGGGAAGGTCTTGTCTATCTGGGTCATCTTTCCACCTATGGTAGGCTTTTTCTCAACAATGTCAACCTCATATCCCGCCTCTGCAATGTCAAGGGCGGTCTGAATGCCCGCAATGCCGCCGCCGATAACCAGCGCACGCTTTGTTACGAGGCTTTCCCCCGCTGTAAGAGGAGCGTTGAGCTGAACCTTTGCAACAGCCGTCCTTGCAAGGATTATGGCCTTTTCCGTGCCTGTCATAATGTCCTTGTGTATCCATGAACATTGCTCTCTTATGTTGGCTATCTCCACCATATAGGGGTTAAGCCCCGCCTTTGCGGCCGCCTTTCTGAAAGTAGCCTCGTGCATTCTCGGTGAACATGAGCAGACCACAACGCCTGTGAGATTCTGTTCTTTAATGGTGTCCCCTATAAGGTTCTGACCCACTTCCGAACACATATACTGATAATCAACGGAGAAAACTACGCCCGGCTCGTTTTTCATAGCCTCCGCAACCGCCTTTACATCAACAGTCGCCGCAATATTCGTACCGCAGTGGCATATAAATACGCCGATTCTTTGCATTGCTTTTCTCCTCCTTACTTACTGTACTTGCGGAATGCGCTTACCAGCAGCTGCTGAGGAGTTTCCTCATCCAGCAGATCGGGGACTGCATTCGCTTTCAAGTGATTGTTTCCCTTTTGCCGTATAGCCGCCAGCCTTACCGCCTCGACTACCTTTGCAGGCTCTACCCCTCTTGGGCATCTTTCAACGCAGGCAAAGCAGGAAAGGCACTTGTAAAGGGACTCGCTGTTCATCAGCGGCTCTATATTGCCTGTTTCCACCATGTAAACGAACTGGTGAGGGTGAAATTCCATCTCGTCATAGGAGGGGCAAGTGCCTGAACATTTCCCGCAGCGCATACATTTGCGGACGTTCACCCCGCTTATCCGCAGGACTTCTTCTCTCTTATCCATATCCCGTCCTCCTTTAATCTTTTACTCCCAGAGCCTCTGCCAGAAGCTCGGTGAAATAGTACACAGGAACGCCGCCCTCGTTCTTTTTGAGGTTATACATACATAGCGGACAGGCAGTCACCATGCACTCCGCCTCAAACTCCGCTGCGCTTGAGGCAATTTTTTCCCGCCGCTTTGCCGCAGCCTCCTTGTCCTCTAAGGACAGATAACCGCCGCAGCATTCGTTCCTCTGGGGATATATTACGGGTTCAGCCCCTATCGCCCGGATAAAATCTTCCATTATTTTGGGATTTTCCGGGTCGTCCATTTGAAGAACGTCCGAAGGGCGCAGCAACAGGCAGCCGTAATAAGCCCCCACCTTTTTCCCCGTCAAGGGATTTTTCACCTTTTCTTTCAATGCGTCAAAACCAACGGTGTCCCTTAAGACCTCCAGAAAATGTATCACCTTTGTCTCGCCCTTGTAAGGCTCGTCAAGTCTTAAGTAATTGTTGGCTCTCGTGCATATGTCCTCGTCGGTCTTCATATCGTTGTTGACCTGCTTTAACACATTGTGGCAAGCCGAGCAAAGGGTAACAAGATCACGCCCGTTCGCCTTTGCGTCCGCCAACGCCCGCACGCTTGACAGCTTCGTGGCTATCTCGTCCTTTGCCATAGGATATACACCGCCGCAACACTGCCAGTTGTCGATCTCTTTAAGCTCAAAGCCCAGAGCCTCGGCGGAAAGTCGGGCGTATCTGTCAAGATCCTTAGCCTTGTTTTTCAGCGTGCAGCCCGGATAGTAACTGTAAACCATAGCTTTTTTCCTTTCTTAAAAAATGCTTTTTTCGGGAAATTCCCCGAACATTCGTCACCTCGCAGGGAAGCCCCCGCAAACCGACGCTTTTGTATTTAACGGAAGTGCCGGTAATTTCCCCGCCATAGGCGGGGAAACTACCGCCTGACAAAAAATCAAATCATCTGCTCCGGGTGGAACACCTCGTCAAACTTCTCCTCCGTCAGGAAACCAAGCTCCACGCAAGCCTCCTTCAGGGAAATATTATCCTTGAACGCTTTCTTTGCGGTCTTTGCCGCATTCTCATAGCCTATGTAAGGATTAAGAGCCGTTACCAGCATAAGAGAATTGTGGAGATTGTGATGCATTTTCTCCCTGTTGGCTTTAATGCCCACAGCGCAGTTCCTGTTAAATGAAGTGATAGACTCCGCCAGCAGCCTTGCGGACTGGAGGAAATTGTAAGCGCATACGGGCATGAACACATTCAGCTCAAAATTCCCCTGACTTGCCGCCATTCCCACAGCCACATCATTGCCCATTACCTGCACCGCCACCATGGTGACCTGCTCGCACTGTGTGGGATTCACCTTGCCGGGCATAATGGACGACCCCGGCTCGTTTTCGGGAATGGTTATCTCTCCCAAGCCGTCCCTCGGACCGCTTGCAAGCCACCGAACGTCGTTTGCTATCTTCATCATATCCGCCGCCAACGCCTTAAGCGCACCGTGAGCAAACACTATCTCGTCCTTGCTTGTGAGAGCATGAAACTTGTTGGGAGCAGTGACAAAATCCTTCCCCGTAAGCTCGGAAACTTTCTTTGCCACCGTCACATCAAATCCCTTGGGAGTGTTAAGCCCCGTCCCTACCGCAGTGCCGCCGAGAGCCAACTCTTTAAGTTCGGGAAGAGCTATCTCCAGCAGCTTCCTGTCCTTTTCAAGAGAACTTCTCCACCCGCTTATCTCCTGGGAAAAGGAAATTGGCGTAGCGTCCTGCAAATGCGTTCTCCCGCTTTTCACAACACCCTCATGCTCCTTTTCGAGCCTTTTGAAAGTCTCTATAAGCTCGTCCACAGCGGGTATAACCTTGTCTTCCACAGCCATAACGGCAGAAATGTGCATAGCCGTCGGGAAAGTGTCATTGGAAGACTGGCTCATGTTGATGTCATCGTTGGGGTGCAGGAGCTTGCTCCCCGCAATTTCATTGCCCCTGTTGGCAATGACCTCGTTGGCGTTCATATTTGACTGAGTGCCGCTGCCCGTCTGCCATACCACCAACGGGAAATGGTCGTTAAGGCTGCCGCTTATTACCTCATCGCACGCCTTAGATATAGCCGACAGCTTCTCGTCTGTCATCTTTTCCGGCTTTAACTCATGGTTTGCCATAGCCGCCGCCTTTTTAAGGTAGCCGAACGCCCTTGTTATCTCTCTGGGCATGGTCTCTATCCCCACGCCTATGAGGAAATTCTCATGGCTGCGCTCTGTCTGCGCCGCCCAGTATCTGTCGGCGGGAACTTTCATCTCGCCCATAGAATCATGCTCTATACGATATTCCATTTCAATATGTAACTCCTCTGTTTTGGGAGGCAGGATGTCGGAGGCAAGAGACAGGAATTAAAATTACCGCCTTTTTACCTCTTACCGTGCCGCCTCAATATATTATACTATACCTGCATTCTCCCTCACCGGAAAGGGAAAATATTTTTTTTGCAAATCAACGTTCACAAACCGTTCATCGCAAACCGTTCATCACAAAACCTCTTGCCCGCTGACCGCCGCTTTACAGCTTTATCTGTGCAATAACATTTTTGAGACTTTCCGCACTCTTGTTGAGCTTGGCTACCTCCTCATCGGTGAGAGGCACGTTCAGCTTGCCCTCAACGCCGTTCCTGTTCACCACCGACAGCGTGCTTAAGCACACATCGCTTATGCCGTATTCCCCGTTCATCATGGTGGACACCGTAAGCGTGGTATCTATCCCGGAGAACAAGCATTTGCATATATGACATACGCTCATGGAGATAGCGTAGAACGTAGCTCCCTTGCTGGCGATTATCTTCGAGCCGGACTTTCTCATATAATCCTCTATCTGGGCATAATCCAGATTGGGGCGTTTGTCTTCCGGCAGACATGCCATGTACTGTTCAATGGGGATATTGGAAATATTCGCCAGCGACCAGGGTACAAAGGAGGAATCCCCATGCTCGCCGAAAACATACGCATGAACGTTCTGCTGGCTGATGTTGAAAGTCTCCGACAGTCCCGTGCGCAGGCGAGCCGTATCAAGAGTGGTACCCGAGCCGATTATCTGATTTGCGGGAAGTCCTGATATCTTGTGGAACAGATAAGTAAGTACGTCAATGGGATTGCTGACGATAATGTACACTGCATTGGGCGCACTCTTGACAATCTGGGGGATTATCTGCTTTGTGATGTCAACGTTTACCTGAGCAAGCTCCAGCCTTGACTGCCCGGCCTTTCTGGGCAAGCCCGATGTAAGGATAACAATGTCAGAATCCTTTGCGTCCTCGTAAGTCCCCGCAAAGATATTCACAGGGGAGCAGAAGGGAACGCCCTGCCTTATGTCCATAGCCTCGCCGTGGGCTTTCTCGTCGTTGATGTCGATGATAACGATCTCCGATGCGATGCCCGTGACCACCATGTTGAATGCGATAGTCGATCCAACGCTGCCTGCGCCGATAATAGTAACCTTGTTGCTCATAACTCATTTCCCGCTTTCTTGTAGTATTTTTGCGCCCCCGTTTTCGGGAGCATTCGCACTTATATATCTATTCTATCACATCTTGCGACAAAAATCAAGTGCCTGACAAGAGATTTTCTCTATTTGTAAAAAATTTTACACTCTCTTTGGACAGGTCTTACATAGATAATATTGAATTTTACGGCACTTTATTAGTAAAATATGAATTTTACGGAATATTTTTAACAAAAAATTTACATTTAAGGAAATCCTTAAAAAATATTTTTTCCTTTATTTGTAAACTAATAAACATCTTATCCATATATTCTTAATATTATCTCTATAAGCATATCCCGCCGCCCCGCACATCTTTTTTCCAACCCCAGACATTTTTCACCATACCAATTTTTCTCTTCACCGTTTTCCACCCGCACAGTTTTCCATCCGCACACCCCGCCCCCGAAAAATCTCTTTCCGAAATTCACCCGGAACTGCCGTCACAACCCTCACCCCCTTCATCAGCCGGAAAGTCCCTAAATTCAATCCTCAATAAAATTATATCACAAAATCTCTCACCTGTCAATAGCATAAAGCAAAATTTAACATTTATTCCGCAAATTTCAGCTAAATGCACAAACTTCTTTTTTCAAAATTATGTAAATTCACTATGCAATTTTATTTAACATATAATAAAATACAAACATTACATATTGAGTGAAACAACCATTTCCCGGATTTTATTTTCACTTCACCGATTTTATTCTCCCCGGCACTTGACAACCCCCTTCAAATGCGGTATAATTAATATGAGTGCGTGTAACATCATACACAAAAATAAATTATAAGGGAGAAATTACCAATGTACCTGAACGGTTCGCAAATCATACTCGAATGCCTTTTGGAACAGGGAGTCGACACGGTCTTCGGCTATCCGGGAGGAGCAGTGCTGAACATCTACGACGCTCTTTACGATTACAGCGATAAAATTACCCATATCCTTATGTCCCACGAGCAGCACGCAGGACACGCCGCAGATGGCTATTCCCGCACCACCGGGAAAACAGGCGTTGTCTTCGCAACCTCCGGTCCGGGAGCCACCAACCTTGTCACCGCCATCGCCACTGCCAATATGGACAGCATTCCCATGGTCGCCATTACCGGAAACGTGGGGACAAGCCTTCTGGGGCTCGACTCCTTCCAGGAGGTCGACATTACGGGGATAACCATGCCCATTACCAAGCACAACTACATAGTAAAAGACGTGACCAAGCTGGCGGACACCATAAGGGAAGCCTTTTTCATCGCCAACGACGGCAGGAAAGGCCCTGTGCTGATAGATATTCCCAAGGATATTACCGCCGCAAAATGCGAGTACGAACCCAAAGCCCCCGCAGGGCATTCCTACAGCGTCGACAAAGGGGAGATCGAAGCGGCGGCGGAGGTAATAGCGGGCGCAAAACGTCCCTTTATTTTCGCAGGCGGCGGAGTCTGCCTGTCCGGGGCGGAAGATAAGCTGAAAAAATTTGCGGATATGATAGACGCTCCCGTGTCCCTGTCGTTAATGGGAATGACGGCTCTCGACAACAAAAGCGAGCGTTACCTCGGAATGCTGGGCATGCACGGCACAAAGCCCTCGGCAATGGCTCTTACCGAAAGCGACGTTATAATAGCTGTCGGCACGAGATTTTCCGACAGAGTTACCTGCAGCACCGACTCATTCGTGGAAAATATCAAAAATGCCAAGTTAGTCCATATCGAAATTGACCCTGCGGAGTTTGACAAAAACGTCCCCGCCCATGTTCACGTACAAAGCGACTGCGGGCTTGCCCTTGACGAAATAATGAAACGGCTGTCGGAAAAAGGCGAAATAAAGCACCCGGAGTGGATGTCAAAAATTGCCGAATGGAAAAAAGAATATCCCTTAAAGCAGGTGTCAAGCGACCCTGAAGCCGTTCTCCCTCAGTATGTACTGGAAACATTGGAAGATATAACAAAGGGCAATTCCATAATAACAACGGAAGTGGGGCAGCATCAGATGTGGACGGCGGAATACTATCCCTTTACCTCTCCCCGCAGCCTTGCAACATCGGGAGAACTCGGTACAATGGGCTACGGCTTGGGAGCAGCCATAGGGGCAAAATGCGGAAACCCCGATAAAACGGTGGCGAACATCGCGGGAGACGGCAGCTTTTATATGAACATGTGCGAGCTGTCAACGCTGGCAAAATACAATATCCCGGTTATCGAGCTTATTTTCAATAACTCGGTTCTCGGCATGGTGCGGCAGTGGCAAAGGCTTTTCTACAACTGCCATTTCTCCCAGACTACCCTTGAAAAGCCCACCGATTTCGAGGCTCTCGCCAAAGGCTTCGGCATAGAGGCTGTTACCATTACCAAAAAAAGCGAGGTCAGGGAAAAGCTGGAAACGGCGATAAAATGCGGCAGACCCGTGCTTGTCAACTGCATAATCGACAAGGATATAAACGTCCTCCCCATGGTCCCTGCGGGTGCTTCGGTGGCAGAGCCC
>JAMOZU010000120.1 GCA_023667745.1 Ruminococcus sp. | reverse complement strand
TTTATGCCGAACTCCCTTGCAAGCTCCG
Organism: Ruminococcus sp.; assembly: GCA_023667745.1. Classification (GTDB taxonomy): domain Bacteria; phylum Bacillota; class Clostridia; order Oscillospirales; family Ruminococcaceae; genus Huintestinicola. Next base: position 7,659 of record JAMOZU010000120.1, on the reverse strand, counting down.
CCAGATACTTGTAATTGCTTTTCACCGCCGCCGAGTGAATGCCGATACCGAGATTCCTGCAAACCTCCGCCGTCTGTCCGCCTATAGAGCCGCCCGCTCCCAGAAGATTTATTTTTTTCATAAATGTTTCACCCATTAGTGGCAAGAAGCCGGAGACAGCAACCGGCAATGCCGAATTTCAGCCGCATGCCTTTGACTGCTCTTACTTATTACCGCTGTATTTTTCTTATAAAATGCCCTTGAGAAAATCATCTATCGCTTTATTGACAACCTCGCTGTTGTCATAATTGGAATTGTGAGCCGCCTTTGGAATAATATGCAGAGGGAAACCCGTTTTGCCGCTCCATGCCATGCAATACTCTTTTACTTTTCCCGTCCTGTCATATTCTCCCAAAAGAATAAGCGTCGGGCAGGTAATGTCAAGCTCCCGGTTTTCTTTTAAAAATCCGCCGTAAGCTATACCCATAAGGCGGCACAGTTCCTTTTTGGAATAGGGACGGAGCATAGTCAGCATATTTTCATAAGACTTTGCCGTGTAAGTACAGGACTTGGCAATGGACTTTTTAAGCAAACCGAGAGGAAAGCACCCGGACATCCATTCAACCTGCCGCAGCCACCGCATATCCGACTTTTAATAGTATTCCTCTCCGAAAGGAGTGGTATCTATCGCAATAAATCCCTTTGCCGTCTCCAGATACCGCATCATAAACATCTGGGCAAAATATCCTCCCAAAGACTGGGCTATAAAAACAGGTGAGTTGACCTGTTCCCTGTCGAAAATTTCCTTTAAATGATCTGCCGAACGGGAATAGGAAAATCCTTGTACGGGCGGGACATTCCGTGAGCGGGAGCGTCCCAGAAAATAAGCCCGAACCGCCCCCGAAAATATTCAGCCTGCCCTTCAAACAGCCTGTGGTCGGCTGTAAGTCCGTGGAGAAATACCAGCGTTGTTTCGCTTTGGCAATTATCCGCCCAGTAAACCACAGACCCGTTATCCGTATCAAACCTGCACTGCCGCATTTTTTCAAATATCCCCGTATCCGCCATGTTTCCCTCCTTGATAATTTGCCGCAAACCGTATCCCCATTTACCGACAGCGTAACCTCTCCCGCCCACTATTAATTATTAAATATTAACTAAGGAAATGCCGATTAAACCGTATTTTAAAATCAACATATATAGGAAGTCTTTGTGTCATGCGGTCTTTTCCCCGCCTGCGGCGGGGAAAAGACCTTAAATCAGTACCTCCCTAAAAAATCCGCCGCCCCTGCCTCGTCTCCCGAAGCAGAGGCAGCTTTATAAAAAATTTCAGCTTACCGAAAACACAAACAGTTTCCCGCCGAAAGCATTAAGTATCAGCATCATATAAGGCAGCACAAAATAAACGCTGTCGAATCTGTCAACCACTCCCCCATGCCCCGGCAGCAGTTTGCCGAAATCCTTTATGCCGTATTCCCTTTTCAAAAGAGAAGCCGACAAGTCCCCCACCATGCTTATAAACGCCGCTATCACCGCCACAGCCGCCAGCAACGGATAGTTTACCGTAAACTCCACGCCTTTTCCGAGCATTACCCGACTGTAGCAATATCCGTAAATGCAGAAGACTATCCCCGTAACTATAAGCCCCCCCACAGCTCCCTCGATGGTTTTTTTCGGGGAAATTTCCGGACACATTTTGTGCTTGCCGAGAAAAGTCCCCACAAAGTAAGCCCCTGCGTCCGGCACCCATGCCGCCATTAACGCCATTACGATATAGCATATGCGGTGAACTCCCCCTATATTCCGCAGGGAAACAAGGCATGTGACCGACAGGGACAAAAGGCACGTCACCGTCACCATTACCGCCAGCTTGTCAAAGGAAAGTTTCTTGTTGTCCGCCACATATCCCGCAAACATCAGGAACACAATAAGGCTAGCCGCAAACAGCCGCCATGTCTCCCCCACCGTATAATAAGTGAGAATGGGCATAGACACCGCAAACAGTATGCAGAAGATATAATGCACGGGAAATTTCTTATATCCGCAGCCGCATACCGTCAGTATCTCGTGAACGCTCAATGCCGCTATCAAAGCCACGAACAGCGGGTAAACGACAGTCTCATTCAGAAGTATCACCGCAATACCCACAGCGATGCCGATTATAGACGTAATGATTCGCTGCTTCACCCTTTTACACCTCCGAATCGTCTGTCTCTGCGGGCAAATTCTTCAAACGCCCCGCAAAGCTCCTTTTCGTTAAAGTCCGGCCAGAGTACGTCCGTAAAATAAAACTCCGCATATGCGCTCTGCCACAGCAGGAAGTTGGAGATACGCTCCTCGCCGCCTGTTCGTATAATAAGATCCGCTCCCGGTGCGCTGCCGGTGTAAAGCGTTTGTTCAAAGGTCTTCTCGTCAATGTCGGCGGGAGAAATGTCCCCCTCTTTGCACAAAGCGGCAAGCTCCCTTGCGGCGTGAACTATATCGTCCCTGCCGCCGTAGTTCATGGCAAGCATAAGGGTCATGGAGTCGTAAGGTGCGCTGTCCCGCTCCAGTTTTTCCATGCGCTGCCTCAGATTTTCCGGAAAAGGAGCTTTGTCCCCCAAAAATTTTATCCTCGAACGCTTTCCCTTGAAGCTGTCCACCTCGTCAAGGTAATGCACAAACAGATCCATGAGTGCGTCTACCTCCTCTTGGGGGCGTTTCCAATTTTCCGTGGAAAAAACATAGCAGGTAACGTATTTCACACCCATATCGCGGCAGGCGTTTACTATCCTGCGGAAGGTCTCGCCCCCCGCCTTGTGTCCCATGGTTCTGGGCAGTCCCCGCTTTTTTGCCCACCTGCCGTTGCCGTCCATTATTATCCCCACGTGAACGGGAATTTTCATTTCGGTTTGGGAAGCTATATCGATCACCCCTTAAAAACGGGTATTTTCCGTTCATCGGTTATACCGTCATAATTTCCTTTTCCTTTGCTGCAACCTCGCCGTCTATTTCTTCCACTGCCTTGTCGGTCACCTTTTGCAGCTCCTTTTCAAGAGTCTTTACATCGTCCTCTGTTATCTCGGAATTTTTCTTCATGGTCTTAAACTTATCCATGGTATCTCTGCGGATGTTTCTGACTGTTACCTTTGCCTCCTCGCCGTCGTTTTTCACCTGCTTTACAAGCTCTTTTCTCCGCTCCTCGGTGGGTTGCGGGAACGCCAGACGAAGGGACTTGCCGTCATTGGTGGGAGTAATGCCTATATCGGAGGCTTGAATTGCCCGCTCGATATTCTTTAAAGCCGAAGCGTCCCAAGGCTGTATCACCAGCACACGCCCCTCCGAGACTTGCACGGATGCCATGGCGTTGATTGCCGTGGGCGTTCCGTAATAGTCAACCTGTACTTTGTCTAAAATTGCGGGATTGGCTCTTCCCGCCCTTATGGTGGAAAGCTCCCTGCGAAGAGCGTTAATGCACTTATCCATTTTCTCCTTGGCGGTTTTGATCTGTTCGTTCATAAGTAAAATTCCTTTCAAATTTATTTGTAAACCTTTTGTTAATTTTTTGAGAGAATGCCGCCTGCCGCCTTATTCGGGAACTACCAGTGTCCCCACGGGCTTGCCCATGCAAGCGTCGTAAATATTTTCCGGACGGTTAAGGTCGAATACCAGTATGGGCAGATTATTGTCCTTGCACATGGAAGCAGCAGTGCTGTCCATTACCTGTAAGTCCTTTATCAGCACTTCGTTGAAAGTCAGCCTGTCGAACTTTACGGCGTCAGGATAAACGTTGGGGTCTTTGTCGTAGACCCCGTCCACCATGGTGGCCTTTAAAACAATGTCCGCCTCTATCTCGGCTGCCCGAAGAGTTGAAGCCGTGTCGGTGGAAAAGAAAGGATTTCCCGTCCCGCAGCCGAAAATGACAGCCCTGCCCTTTTCAAAATGCCGCATGGCTTTGTTCCTTATGTAAAGCTCCGCCACCTGGGGCATGGAAATAGCTGTCATGACCCTTACGTCAACCCCCATAGATTCCAGCACGTCCGCCACGGCAAGGGAATTCATGGTAGTAGCCAGCATTCCTATATGATCCGCTTTCGTTCTGTCCATAGCTCCGCTTGAACGCCCCCGCCAGAAGTTGCCGCCGCCTACCACTATCCCCATTTGAACTCCCGCCTGCCAGCATCTTTTTATGCTTTCGCAGATAGGGGCGATAACGCTGTAATCAAGCCCTGTTTTCTTGTCTCCCGCCAGTGCCTCGCCGCTTAGCTTAAGGAGAACACGTTTATATTTTATACTGTCCGCCATACATTCACCTATCCTTTAACGCTTTAAACTTGAAAGCTATCCGCTTATATCCGACCGAGCAGCCGTTTTAATTGCCGCACATACTATACACTATTTATTTTACACTATTTCAACGAAAATGTAAAGTGTTTTTTGTAAATTTTTCCGATAAATCAAAAAAATTTTTCGAACCGTACTTGAAATAAAGGATAATTCCCTGCCATCAGCCCGCAAACTCGTCGAATATCTCCTCGCACATGGCGTTGTCCCCTGTGACGGCGTAAATGAGAATATCCCCCGTCTGCTTGGTGAACATCTCCGTCAGCTTTTGGTATTCGTCCGGGTTATAGTCTCTGAAATCGTTCATTCTCGATTCAATGCGGCTGTTGACGGCGTTTGTAAACTCGTCCGTATCAACTCCGTTCACGTTTATAACGCATATCTCGTCAGCAAAGCCCCCCGACCCGCATATATAAAAGGAAAAGTCCGTGTCCTCGGGTATGTCGCAGTCTATGTACATACCTATCCTGTCCGCACCCACCTCCGCCATGGATGACATGTTTACATTTTCCAGAATCTTCCCGGTAATATCCGCACAGGTAAACCCGCCGTCAACGGCATTACCGGCGGACAGCGCAAACCTTTCCGATGAAACGTCGGTGCGGGGTATGGTGTAGGTCTCTCCGGTCACTCTCGAGGGACGTGTTACCTCCGGTTCTCCGCCCTCCCCGCAGGAACAGAGCAAAGCCGCACAGGAAACGGCAGCGCATACGCATAATAATTTCTTCATAATTTTTGACCTCTTTTGTTCTACGGAATACAGACCCCTTCAAGAGGATATGATTTCCTTTATTTTTCTCGGAGAATTGTAGGTTTAGGTATTTCTCATACTAATCCCCATTAGAATTATGAAGAAGAAGCTGCCGCAAAAAATTTTCGTATATGTTTTTTTGCGGCGGCTGAATCCCATAATTCAATGAGGGATTTGTACCACGCCTGCGGCGGGGAAATACCTTACATCAAAACTCGCCTAAAACCTAACGTGTGTAAGGATATACTCGATAAAGACCTCATAAGCGTTTTTTTTGAAATGAATGCCGTCGGTCTCGGCATATTCGGGCATAAGAAAACCCTCTTCATCTTTCACTGCACTGTTGAAATCGAGGAAATTCAGCCCCCTGTCGTCGGCAAATTTCAGCAGATCGGCGTTGAAGCTGTCGATGTCGCTGTTAAGAATAGGTCTGTCGCTGTCCTGCTCCCTTTCTCTTGTAACGGGCGGAACGGAGATGACATAAATTTCCGTTGCGCTGCGGTCGATACTGTTTACAAAATCGCCGTAAGCCGCCAGAAGCTGGTCGTCGGTAAAGCTCTCCATCATATTGAGTCCCAAAAGGATATAGAGATTTTCCGGAGACTGAGAGTTTATCTTGTCCGCCGCCAGTATCTCGCTGCCGTCCGCCTCGGTAAGGGGCTTTGAGCCTATATCCATAACGCTCATGCCCACTCCCGCCGCAACTCTGCTTTCGGGGACAAAGCCATAACTGCCAAGCTCCACCATAAGCGAATCTCCCGCAAACATACAGCGGTCAAGGTAGCTTATATCCAGTTTCAGGCACTCCCCTACGGGATTGTCGGTATCATAGCCGCCGATCCCGGCAGGCGTTCCCCCGGTTTCGTTCAATATGACCGTTTCCGCCGGATTCGGATCTGTTATCTCCGGCGGGGCTTCCTCTTTCATATACAGCACGAAACAGACAATAAAGCTCGCCGCAATAAAAAGCAGCACAAGGGAAAATCTGTATTTCAATTCTTTTTTCTTTTTTCTGTCCGAGTATGATGACACGTTTTGTACTTCCTTTCCGAGGGTCGGTTTTTATGCCCGTTAAAAATGTTCGTCAAAATTCGGCAGGATAAAACCAAATTCACATATATTTAATTATACTACACTCCCAAAGAAAAATCAACATATTTGCCGATTAAAATTTTGTGAATATTGGGTGAAAAATTTAGGGAGTTTGTACAGAGGGTTGCTGTAGGCGAGGTTGATAATTTAACGGTGTAATGCTTTAATTCATTGGCATTTGTTACCGACATGCGCCCTCACGGGCGGCGGCATGCTGTGTGCGACATTCGTCGCACACGCTATGCCGAGCAACTTTAGTTGCATGTCGCACCGACCGTTACTTGCTCGGTAACGGTTAATCGTTCTGTGAAATTCTCATCTTTCAAAACGCTTTTTCTGCGGTCGGGCGGCGGTTTTGTTACTTGCTCCTGCAATGCTTTCGCTTGCAACTTACTGTCAGTTACAGCGGCTTACGCCGTTGGGACGCTGTCCCAAACCCTGCCGGAGCTCCGCCTATGTTTTGAAAAACATATGACCTCGCAAGGGCTTCGCCCCTTGACCCCACCGCAACATTACTGCTCTTGTAAGGCTTTCATTGTTCTGCACGCTCTACCTCTCTAGCCTACGGCGTGAGCATAGCTCACGTTCTAACCTCTAGCTTCCTAGCCTCGTTCACCATTGTGTCCGCAAATATGCCGTAGCCCCTTGTGGGGTCTCGAACAAGTACGTGGGTCACCGCTCCCACAAGCTTCCCGTTCTGCAGAATGGGACTGCCGCTCATGCCCTGCACTATCCCTCCCGCTTTCTCCAAAAGACGGCTGTCGGTAACGTGGATCACCATATTATGACTGTCCTCCCGGTCGGAAAGGTCTATTTTCTCAATCTCCACGTCAAAGCGCACAGGCGAGCTGCCGCTGACGGTGGCGATTATCTGCGCCTCTCCCTCGGCTATCTCCTGCCGCATTGCCACGGGGACGGCATTTTCATGAGAAGGACAGCTGCCGGTCGTGCCGAAAAGTCCGCATTCGCTGTTGGAAAGCAGCTTTCCCGATGAGCCGCTGTCCGCAAACATTCCTATAAGCTCCCCCGGCGAACCTGCGGAGCTTTTTTTGACACCGCTTATTACCACGTCCGCAGACTCCCCCTCGGACATGGTAAGTGCTTCCCCCGTGTCCCTGTCGCACACCGGGTGACCCAGACCCGCAAAAACGTGAGTAACGGGGTCGTAAAAGGTGACCGTGCCTATGCCCGCCGAGCTGTCCCTTACCCACATGCCCGCCCTGTAGCAGTCGTCCGACGCCGATTTTTCCGGCTTTATGAATACCACTCTCCGCTCGATGCCGCTCATTATCTCCACGCCCAGTGTTTTCCCCTCGCTTGCCTCGATAATACCGCTGACATCTTTATTGGAGGAGACCTTTTTCCCCGAAATGCTTAATATAACGTCCCCTTCTTCTATGCCTGCGTCTCTGGCGGGGGAGGCTATTTTTCCTCCGCTGTCAAATCCTGTCAACTCAACCACCATTACCCCTTCCGTCATCAGTTTTATACCGAAAGGCGTGCCGCAGGGAATG
>JAMOZU010000011.1:14819-20571 GCA_023667745.1 Ruminococcus sp. | reverse complement strand
CAACATCATACCCTGATTCAAGTATACTGTTTCGAACAGCATTTTTACCGGCGTCAACAGCATAAGATTTTGAACCTATATCCATTGCAACCGACATTGGATGGGATCTCCAATAATACAATATTTTTGGAATATGCACTATTTTTTTTGCATTTGCCGTAAGCCGCAGAATAATATCATGATCCTGACTTCCGTCATACTCCTTTCGGAATTTTCCGCTTTTCTCCATAAGTTCCCGGGAGAATACAGAAAGATGACAAATATAATTATTGGCTCTCAAATTATCCGGAGCAAAATCCGGCTTAAAATGAGCGGTAATTATCTTATTTAAATTCGGACTTTCAAATGTCGCCTCATCCGTATAAACAAAATCCGCCCCCTTTTCGCAGATCGCCTTCATCACCTCAAACAGAGCCGAGGGGTGAAGAATATCGTCATGATCGAAAAGGGCGATATAATCCCCCGTGGATATATCAATGCAAGCGTTTGTATTTTCCGAAATGCCCAGATTTTCCTTTAATTTGGTATATTTGATACGCTTGTCGCCTTTAGCCAGCTTTTTAACCAGCTCGCCCACATACTTATGCTTTCCGTCGCTGCCATCAGCAAGGCAAATCTCCCAATTAGAGTACGTCTGCCCGATAACAGAACCTATCATCTCTTCCAGAAACTTTTGAGGAGTATTATATAACGGCACCAAAATGCTTATCTTGATATCTCTGTCAAATTTAGTGCTTTCTTCCCGTTCCCTTTCTTTATCGGTAATAGTGTAGGAATTTTTATACGATTTCATCCGGTACTTAACAGATAACATACTTTTAACTTTTTCCCAGGTAACTTTCACGCCGTTGCGCTTAAGAGAAATGACCCCCTTGCAGAAAAGATAAGTTACCCTGTTACTTTTGAGTACCTTCTTCACCCCATCGCTCACTTTGCGGGCAGGCGCAGTTATCCTCCAGAATCTTGACTCGGAAATGGAATTATAAGCCCCCTGCCATTGGGCAAGTTCCGCCGTAAACCGGTCCGTCTGCCCTATAGCCGCATTATAATGCTCCTTGTAATGTTCAAGTTCCGTAGCAATATTCTCTTTTTCTTTATTCAGTTCGGAGATTTTCCCATCTTTCTCCTTCCCCTCTTCTTCCAGCCTGTTTATCTCCCTGTCCCTATCCTCAATTGCCCCTTCCAGCTCCGCCTTTTCCTCATTAAGACGTGCTGTCCTTTCCTCGATCTCTGCCCTGAGCTCGGCTATGCTGTTCTCCCTTTCCTTCTCCATATCCCCGATAAGTTTCTGCTCGAAAATACTTTCAAGCACAACAACATTGCAGCTTATCTCTGCCCAAACAGTACCTGCCGGAACGGGAAAATAAAACTGCGGATCGGGAGTATCAAAAAAATACCTGCCGTCAATGACCTTGCTGCTGTTGCTGTCTTGAAGAGTCAGTATCCCGTTGCTGCTGCCTGCCACAAGCTCGCTGACAATGCAGCTGTAACCCTCAACAGGGTCAAACCGTATCTCGCTGCAACCTGCGGGTATGCGGAACTTTCCGGTTGCAAAGCTGCCGCAGGATAAAGTGAACTTTACGGTATTTTCTTCCGAAAATCCATTACAATTAAAATAAATACCGCCTTGGTTTTTCTCGTTTATTTTATTGTTCAGGTACATCCGGTGAATGTCGCTGTGCGCCTCAAGCAGTGTATTCAAATGACCGAATACACTGTCGTTCCCTTTTTTCCAAAAGGTCTTTGCGTATCTTTTCCAATCCGTTACATCATTCTCAGATATAACATAAAATACCCTGTAGCATTTTTCCCCAATATCAAAAGGAAAAATCTCCTCATTGTAATAATTTGTTATTTTGTCATGATAGTCAAGCAATAACGGAGCTTTTACGGAATTGAAAATACAATACCACATCTTTTCCCAGATATTTATTCTTCCATGGCAAAAATCAAAAAAACAATATCCCTTATCCTTCAGGAATTTATCTATATCCGCCCTGTCCGGCAATCCGTTTTCAATATGTTCTTTCAGCCAAATAAAATCTTTACCGTTCAAAGCCTTGTAGTATGAGTTGACCCTCGCTTCTGCGCCTCTCACACACTCCTCATTGTTTGGGAAACAAATTATCGTTCCTGTTTTGGAAACACGGCAAGCCTCGGAAATAAAATTTAATCTTTTCTCCTCGGGAACATGCTCCAATACATCCGCAGACACAACAAAATCAAATTCATTGTCTCCAAAAGGCATGCAAGAACCGTCCACTTGCATAAATGCAGGGTCGTCCTTCATTTTTTCCGTCAGAACAATATCGGTATAAACGATATTGTCATTTCCGAGAAACATGGAAAGATCTTTATGTTCATTAGACCCAAGCTCCAATACCCTGAAAGTCTTTTCGGGGTCTCCCGCCCTGTGAAACTCTATAAGCAATGAGATCGCAGCATATCTCTGATACTGGTCAAACGGCATACTTTCTTTTGGATTCATACAAATTCTACCTCAATATTTTTCCATAGCAAACTGCTTTAGAAATTGGACAATAACGCCTTGCAAAAAATTACATATATGATTTTTACAAGAACAGAATGCTGCAACTTCAATGTCGTTTACTATAAAATTAGCGTTACTTCAACCTTTCCCATACTCCCCGCAAACTTCCCCTGCGCTGCCGATCATCCTGACCTTCCCCTTATCCAGCCACACAGCCCTGTCGCACATCCGCTCCACCTGCGCCGCCGAGTGGGACACCAACAGCACCGTCGTCCCCCCGCTCATCATATCCGAGATACGCCGCTCGCATTTTTCCTGAAACCGAAAATCCCCCACCGAGAGTATCTCGTCCACTATCAGCACTTTCGGCCGCACTATCGTTGCAATGGAAAATCCCAGCCTTGCCAGCATTCCTGAAGAAAAATTCTTTATAATAACGTCCATAAACTCCGATAATTCGGAAAATTCTATTATGTCCGCCAGTTTCTCGTCCATTTCCTTTTTGGAAAAACCCAGCACCGAGCCGTTTAAATAAACGTTCTCCCTCGCCGACAGGTCGAAGTCAAACCCCGCCCCCAGCTCTATAAGCGGCGAAATGCTCCCCTTTACCTTAACATTCCCCGAGGTGGGCTTGAGTATCCCGGAAATTATTTTAAGCATAGTGCTTTTTCCCGAACCGTTAAGCCCCACTATCCCCATAACCTCCCCTTTTTTCACCGTAAAGGAAACATCGTCAAGGGCTGTGAAATCCATGTAAACAAGCTGTTTTTTCATAAACCGTATGGCATATTCCTTAAGGCTGTCAACCTTTTCTTTAGCCATTCTGAATGTCATGGTAACATTTGAGACCGTTACAGCGTCTTCCATTGCCCCGCATGCCTCCTTTCCTTACAAATTGTAACTCATTATTTTATTATACCATAATGCAACAAATTTATCTATAGATAAATCGTTGCTATATTGTTAAGATCTTGCTAACTTTTTGTTTTCCGTCACTCTATATTATCCCTTGTCACCCCTTACCCCCCCCTGGGCGGTGCGTTTCCCCTTGAATACCGCCCGACACGGGAATTGGCTAGATCCATAAATTATAAAAAAGCCTTGAACGGTATTTCCCTAAATATACAATATAAACTTGTCCTGGGTCTTTTTAAAGAACAGCAGCCCCGCGCACAGGAACATCAGCGAGAACGCCGCACATACCATATTTTCCGCCGCCCCCGGAACGCTGCCGTACATTACGACCTGCCGCATATACCCCACATAATGATACATGGGATTGAGCTTCATCAGACTTCTTACCGTGCGGGGCAGTATCTCCTCCGGGTAAATAATGGGCGTAAGATACATCCACACCGATACAAGCACCGAATACAAATGCTCCATATCCCTGAAAAACACCGTCAGCGACGCCAGTATCAGCCCCAGTCCGAACGCAAACACAAACGCATACACCATCGGCACCCAGAACATCAGTGCCGTCGCCTTCAGGGGCATTCCCTGAATGAATATCACCGCCAGCACAGCCACCGCCGAAAAAAGCATATTTATAAATTCAAACAAACATTTTTCCAAAGGGAAAATATATTTTGGGATATACACCTTTTTTATCAGCCCCGCCGCCCCGAGCACCGAACCCATAGAAGATGTGGTAGCCGCCGCCACAAAGTTGAAGATCAGCGAACCCGTCAGATAAAACACCGTAAAATACTCCACCTGAAAGCGGAATATCTTCGAGAAAACCACCGTTACCACCAACGCCATCAGCAGCGGATTGAGAACGCTCCACAAAAATCCCAGAACGCTCCTGCGGTATTTTACCTTCAAGTCTCTGTCAATAAGGTTTTTGAGCAGCGGGACATATTTTTTAAACACCGTCCCGTAAACTTCCACCTCTCCCCGCAGCAGCATCACCGCCGCAATAAAAGCGTAAACCATCGTTGGGAACAGGCATATGGTCATAAACCGGGAAAAACTTAAAACCGGCGAACGGTCGTTTATCTCTATCCCTTTAAAACTAAGCTCCGCCCCCGCAGCCTCCGTCAGGTCTATCCGCATGGAATAGACCTGCCTTTTGGGGTAGATATATGTCCTGCCGTTTACAATGCTGTAGGGCAGCATGAGTTTTTTCCCTTCGGAAAAATCCTCGTCGGGGGACTCTGTGTAGAAGAAACTTATCTCCTCTTCCCCCTCCCACCTGCCGTCTACCTTCAGCGAGTGAATATAGCAGGAAACAGCTTTCTTTATTATCTTAGGGTCTTCCCGGGAAACAAAGCCATTGCCGTCGGTATCCCAGTTATCCATTTCAAGCTCCTGCAAGGGTATCTCCCGGTTGACAAATCCGGACTTTTTATTATTGATATTGTCGTAAGACGATATATAAACCGATACAGCACCCAGAACGATAAACAGCACCGCTCCGATGACCGCCAGCAGTTTCTTTTTCAAACTTCCACTCACCTTTTCTTTAAGAAAACGCCGATTTCAAACTGTATTTTCCCCCCGCCGCAATGAACCCATAAATGCCCGAAAAAATACCTTGCACGGCACTTCTCCGCCCTGCCCCAAAACCTCTAGCCTCTTACCTCTAAAATCTAACCTCTAATTCGCACAACGCCGGATTCTTCATATCCTTCTCGCTTAAAATAACATCCCCGTCCCCGCCCTCGGGCATCACCCATTTGATACCTATCTCCGGGTCGTTCCAGAACAAGCCCCCCTCGTCCTCGGGGTCGTAGTACCTGGTACACTTGTAGGAAAACACCGCCGTGTCGCTTATAACCGAAAACCCGTGAGCGAACCCCTCCGGCACATAGAACATCTTCCTGTTCTCCCCGCTTAACGTCACCCCGTACCACTTCCCGTAAGTCTCGCTGTCCCCCCGCAGGTCAACCGCCACATCGAAGACCTCCCCCGCCAGACACCGCACCAGCTTCCCCTGGGGGTTCTTCCTCTGAAAATGCAGCCCCCTCAGCACGCCTTTTTTCGACATGGACTCATTGTCCTGCACGAACCTCGCCGGCGACCCGTCCAAATGCTTCACATACGGCTCAAACTCCCCGTTGAACGTCTCCATAAAATACCCCCTGCCGTCCCCGAAAACCGTCGGCTCCACCACATAAAGCCCCTCTATGCCCGTTTCATTGAATTTGAATTTGCTCATAATTGTTATTCTCCCAAATCTGTAAATTTTTATTTTATCCCGCCGAACGCCGGTGTATCACCGACATTGCGGACAAACTCTTTAATTTCTCGGTCATT
>JAMOZU010000011.1:0-14719 GCA_023667745.1 Ruminococcus sp. | reverse complement strand
GTTGCTTGCAACGTCATTGTTGCTTGCAACGTCATTGTTGCTTGCAACGTCATTGTTGCTTGCAACGTCATTGCTGTTTGCAGCGTCATTGTTGCCTGCAACGCTTTAATTTCTCACTCTATGTCAGCAACATACGCCCTCACGGGCGGCGGCATGCTGTTCACGGCGTGCGCCGTAAACGCTATGCCGCACCGCCGCCCGATTGGTAACTTTATCGGTCAATGTGACATACGATGTTATGCCCGAATTTATCGTTTCATTTTCCCGATCGGGCGGCGGTTCTTGAATTGCGTTCACCTGCAACGCCCTGTCAGTAACAGCGGCTTACGCCGTTGGGGCTCTGCCCCAAACCCTGCAAGGACTCCGCCCCTTGACCCCGCCGGGGGTGATCTCCCCCGGACCCCCCAACGTGCGCAACTTTTCTTATAAAACCTTCCCCGACTACTCCCTCTACCGACTCTAACCTCTTACTTCTAACCTCTAACCTCTATCAGCGTACATTCTTTCATAATAATCCCTATACTCCCCGCTTATAATCTCCTCCCACCAATCCCTATTCTCCAGATACCACTTAATCGTCTTCTTTATCCCCTCCGCAAACTTAGTCTCCGGCAGCCACCCAAGCTCACGGTGTATCTTCGCAGGGTCGATAGCATACCGCATATCATGCCCCTTCCTGTCCGCCACATAGGTGATGAGACTCTCCGGCTTCCCCAGCTCCTTTAAAATTATCTTCACAATATCAATGTTCGCCATCTCGTTATGCCCGCCGATATTGTAAACTTCCCCCTCGCGCCCCTTGTGAATAATCAAATCTATCGCCTTGCAGTGATCCTCCACATACAGCCAGTCCCGCACATTCTCCCCCTTCCCGTACACAGGCAAAGGCTTGTCCGCCAGCGCATTTGCTATCATCAGCGGTATCAGCTTTTCCGGAAAATGATACGGCCCGTAATTATTGGAACACCTTGAAATTGTCACCGGCAGCCCGAAAGTCCTGTGATACGCCATTACCAGCAGGTCGGCACTCGCCTTTGAAGCGGAATAGGGACTGGAAGTGTGTATCGGCGTCTCCTCGGTAAAAAACAGGTCGGGTCTGTCAAGGGGCAAGTCCCCGTAAACCTCGTCGGTGGAAACCTGATGATACCGCTTTATCCCGTATTTCCTGCAAGCGTCCATCATCACCTGCGTGCCCATAATATTGGTCTCCAGAAACACCCCCGGATTTTCAATGGATCTGTCAACATGGCTCTCCGCCGCAAAATTCACTGCCATATCCGGCTTTTCTTCGGCGAACAGCCTGTCCACCGCCTCCCTGTCGGTTATAGACGCCTTCACAAACCGAAAATTCGGCTTATCCATAACGCTTTTGAGCGTCGACAAATTCCCCGCATAAGTCAGACAGTCCAGACAGACTATCCGATAATCGGGATATTTTCCCAGCATATGAAAAATAAAATTCGACCCAATAAACCCCGCCCCGCCGGTAACAATTACAGTCATATTCTTTCCTCCTATTAGCAGCTAGTCATTAGAGACTAGATGCTAGAAATATTGTTGCCTTATTTATCGGGTAGAAAACTCTACCCTCTCGCCCCCTAAACCCTGACCGTCTCCTGCCTTGCCAATTCCTCAACTTCCTCAACGGTCAACCTGCTGTATTCGGAAATTTCCTCATAGGACAGTTTTCCTTTTTCAAGCATACTCAAAGCACAAAGCATCTCTGCTTCCCTTGCGCCCTCTCTGCGGATCTCTTCCGTAATATTGCACATACCAGCACGCCCTTTCTCGGTTTCTTTTAAAATACTCGCCCTTTCGGCTAACGGCTCATAGAGCATCTCCCACTAGAAGCCAGGGGCAAGAGGCTAAAGGCTAGAGAAACATTCTACCCTCTTACCAACTGTTCCTTCGCCAGCTCCTCAACCTCCTCAACAGTCAGCCCGCTACATCTGGCAATATCCTCATAGGACAATTTTCCGTCTTCAATCAAATTCAACACAATTTCCATTGCGCCCTCTTTGCGAATCTCTTCCGTAATACTATACATACCACCACGCCCTTTCTCGGTTTCTTTCAAAATATGCGACCTTTCCGCCAGCGGCTCATAAAACATCTCCCCCGGCTTTTTGCATTTAAAATCATGCATCAGCCTGCCCACAGGAGTATCATTTATGTATTCCCCGTTCACATATATAATATGCTCCCCGTCCCCGAACAACTCCATTCCAAGCTCATCAATCCGCCTGTTTATCGTATAAACCGGCAGACCCTTCTTGAAATAGTCCTTTGACGTAATAAAAATAACATACGTTTCCGGCAGCCCCGAAAAATCTTCCCCCCGCACAGGAGCATTTGAATCAAGCATACTGCTGTGAAACCTCGCCCGTTTAGGCTCTGCGCCCCTGCTTTCCCCCTGTATCTCAATATCAATCTCCCTGCCGTCCCCGTCAACAGCGTATACATCAAGCGTCACCGAACGCCCCCGAATATTTTTCAAGGCTTTCTGCGTGACCGAACGCTTTACAACAAGTGACCCATCGTTCAATATGATACGCAACACGAACTGAACCAACTCCGGCTGTCCGTCAAAAAACGCATTCATATATAAATCGTCCATCAAAGTAAATTCGGGAATTTTAGCCATAAGCTCGGCTTTACGCCGTTCACGGTCTTTCAATACTAATACACTGTTCATCGGTCACACCCTCCCAATTTGTCGGTCGGTATTTTCCCCGCCTTCGGCGGGGAAAATACCTTAACCCGGTAATTCACCGAAATTATCAAAAAACCCTCTAAGAGCCTCCCTCCACTCCCTGAACTCATCCCCCACGGTCACCCTCAGCATGCAACTATCAAGAGCGGAATACTTGGGACGGTTCGCCGCCTCCGGGTGCGCCGCCGCATACTCCTCCGACGTGCACGCCGCAACTTGTGCATCCACCCCCGCAAGCCTTATTATCTCCCTTGCAAACTCGCACCAGGAACACTCCCCCGCCCCCGTGGCATGATAGACCCCGTATTCCTCGCTGTCAAGCAGCTTTATCAGATGATGGGCAAGGTCCGCCGCATTGGTGGGATTCCCCCGCTGGTCGTCCACCACCGTCAGCCGCCCGGACTTGCGCCCCGCACCTATCATGGTCTTTACGAAATTTTTCCCCTCATACCCGTACAGCCACGCCGTCCGGACAATGAAATACTTCCGGCAAAATTCCCTTACATACTCCTCCCCCATAAGCTTCGTTTTCCCGTAAGCACTCTTGGGACAGGGAATATCGCACTCCCTCTTGGGGCTGCTCCCCTCCCCGTCAAACACATAATCGGTGGAAACATGTATAAGTTTCGCCCCCGCCTCCCCGCAGGCCATGGCAAGATTCCTCGCCCCCAGCGCATTCACCCCGAACGCCGCGTCAAAATTGCTCTCGCACCCGTCCACATTGGTAAACGCCGCACAGTTTATCACCGCATCAAAAGGCTTCCCCTCGCCATTCCCGGCGAAAAACTCCCTCACCGCCTTTATATCGGTAATATCCAGCCGGTCCACATCCACCGCCGTAATATTATTTTCCCTTTTAAGCACCCCGGGCGTGCCAAGCTCCGTATATCCCCTGTCAAAGCATTTTATAAGCTCTTTCCCCAACTGCCCGTTTGCGCCTGTTATAAGAATATTCATAGTAAGTTTTACTCCTTTTAGAGGCAAGATATGTGAGCTCCGCTCACAAGAGGCAAGAAGCAAGAAATAAATCGCCTTATTTATCCCTCTTAGTCGCTAGTCATTAGAGGCTGGAAGCCGGAGAAATATTCTACCCTCTTACCAACTGCTCCTTCGCCAATTCCTCAACTTCCTCAACAGTCAGCCCGCTGCATTCGGAAATCTCCTCATAGGACAGTTTTCCTTTTTCAAGCATTTTCAACGCAGAAAGCATATTCTCTTCCTTTGCCCTCTTCTGACACAAATCTTCCATTATTTTACACATACCACCACGCCCTTCCTCGGTTTCTTTTAAATTACTTGCCCTTTCAGCCAACGGTTCATAAAACATTTCCTCCGGCTCTTTACACTTGAAATCGTGCATTAATTTTCCCACGGGACTATCCCCGGTATATTCCCCGTTCACATATATAATATGCTCATCATCACCGAACAACGCCATTCCAAGCTCGTCGATCCGCCTGTTCACCGTGTATATAGGCAGACCCTTTTTGAAATAGTCCTTTGAAGTGATAAATATAACATACGTTTCGGGCAAATTCGCAAAATCTTCTCTTTGCACAAGAGCATTTGAATCAAGTAAACTGCTGTGAAACCTCGCCCTTTTGGGGTCAGCTCCCTTATTCTCTCCCTGAACTTCAATATTTATCTCCCTTCCGTCCTCGTCAACGGCATATACATCAAGGGTCACCGAACGCCCTTGTATATTTTTCAGCGCTTTCTGCGTGACCGAACGTTTTACAACAAGGGACTGTTTATTCAATATGATACGCAATACAAACTGAACAAGCTCCGGCTGTTCATTAAAGAATGCGTTCATATATGTATCGTCCATTAAGGTAAATTCGGGAATTTTAGACAGATTTTCGGCTCTTCGCCGTTCACTGTCCGGTAACTTTTTTTCATAATCAAAAACCCCTCTTAGCGGCTAGTCATTAGAGGCTAGAAACTAGAAATATAACTGCCTTATTTATCGGGTAGAAACTCTAGCCTCCAGCCCTCTAACCTCTAGCCACCGGCAGCAGAAAACTCTACCCTCTCGCCCCCTAAACCCTGACCGTCTCCTGCCTTGCCAACTCCTCAACTTCTTCAACGGTAAGTCTGCTACATTTGGAAATCTCCTCATAGGTCAGTTTCCCAATTTCAAGCATACTCAAAGCAGAAAGTATCTTCTCTTCCCTTGCTCCCTCTCTGCGGATCTCTTCCGTAATACTATACATACCACCACGCCCTTTCTCGGTTTCTTTCAAAATATGCGACCTTTCCGCCAGCGGCTCATAAAACATCTCCCCCGGCTTTTTGCATTTAAAATCATGCATCAGCCTGCCCACAGGAGTATCATTTATGTATTCCCCGTTCACATATATAATATGCTCCCCGTCCCCGAACAACTCCATTCCAAGCTCATCAATCCGCCTGTTTATCGTATAAACCGGCAGACCCTTCTTGAAATAGTCCTTTGACGTAATAAAAATAACATACGTTTCCGGCAGCCCCGAAAAATCTTCCCCCCGCACAGGAGCATTTGAATCAAGCATACTGCTGTGAAACCTCGCCCGTTTAGGCTCTGCACCCCTGCTTTCCCCCTGAACTTCAATATTTATCTCCCTGCCGTCCCCGTCAACAGCGTACACATCAAGCGTCACCGAACGCCCCCTGATATTTTTAAGGGCTTTCTGCGTGACCGAACGTTTTACAATAAGTGAACTGTTATCCAGTATGATACGCAGCACGAATTGAGCCAATTCAGGCTGCCCATTAAAAAATGCGTTCATATATAAATCGTCCATCAAAGTAAATTCGGGAATTTTAGCCATCATCTCGGCTTTGCGCCGTTCACTGTCTTTTATTGCCAATCCGCTGTTCACCCTCCCAGAAGCTAGTCATTAGAGGCTAGAAATCAAATTCCTTTATCTGTCGGCAAGAAAGCTCTAGCCTCCAGCCCTCTAACCTCTAGTCTCTAGTCAGTACATGATCTTCCCCTCCGCCGCTTTTTTGAGATGCTGCCCGTAAGTACTCTTCCCGTACCTCTCCGCGGACTCCGTAAGCCGTTCCCTGCTTATCCAGCCGTTCTTGTAAGCTATCTCCTCCACGGCGGAAATTTTCACTCCCTGCCGCTTTTCCACCATCTGCACAAACTGACCCGCTTCCATAAGGCTGTCCATAGTCCCCGTGTCAAGCCACGCAAACCCTCTCCCCAAAAGCTGCACATCCAATAACCCCTTCTCCAGATACACCCTGTTAAGGTCTGTTATCTCCAGCTCCCCCCTTGCCGAAGGCGTGAGAGACTTCGCCGCCCGAACCACCGAATTATCGTAAAAATACAGCCCCGTTATGGCATAATTGGATTTGGGATTTTCCGGCTTTTCCTCCACCGAAATGACCTTCCCCCCCTCATCAAACTCCACCACCCCGAATCTCTCCGGGTCTTCCACATAATAGCCGAAAACGCTTGCCCGCCCGTTTTTCTCCGCATTCTCCGCCGCCCCCCGGAGCAAACGCCCGAAACCGTTCCCATAGAAAATGTTGTCCCCCAGCACCATGGCGCAGCAGTCCCCGCCAATAAACTCTTCCCCCAGTATAAACGCCTGCGCCAAACCGTCCGGCGAGGGCTGTTCCTTGTAAGAAAGCCTTATCCCGAAATCCGACCCGTCCCCCAGCAGCTTTTTGAAATTGGGCAGGTCAACCGGCGTTGAAATAATGAGAATATCCCTTATCCCCGCCAGCATCAGGGTCGACAGGGGATAGTATATCATAGGCTTGTCATACACCGGCAGCAGCTGTTTTGAAGTTATCATCGTCAAAGGATACAGCCTCGTCCCCGACCCCCCGGCTAAAATTATACCTTTCATTGTAAAACTCCTCCGCAAGGAAGCAAGAGGCAAGAGGCAAGAGACAAGAGACGAGCAAATCGCCCCGCAGGAAATTTTTCTCTTTTAATTTCAGCCGTACCCTATTTAAAAGTATATCTCCGCCAAACAACAGCCGAATATTATACTATTAAAATGCACGATCCCGAAACCATACCGCTCTGCACTGCGTACCGGCTTCCGTAAATTTATTTTAAAATATTTTCGTCAAATCATTTAAGGCAATACCGATTAAATAGGACTTAAATTATTTGTAAATTTCAAAAATCCTTATGTTAGGCGGTTTTTCTCCCGCCTTCGGCGGGAAAAAACCTTAAATCGGTAATTCCTTAAGGCATAAGCGCCTTAAATCAACACTTCATTTATCCAACGGCACTCTCAGCAAAACACCACCTGCCCTGCCGCCGTCATAAAATTCTGCTTTAGAAACCCGTACCGTATAAGCCTCGCCGCCCTTACAACCTTTGAGCGGTTCGGTATATCGGTATATATCTCCAGAACACGCCTCGCCTCATCGCCGAGCTGTTCTTTGTAAACCTCGTAAAATCGCTCCCCCTGCCCGTAAGTCACGCTTACCCGCTTTTTTGTCCGCATTCGCTCCCTTACTATCCTCGCCGCCCCTTTTAAACTCCTATTATTCACCGCCCCCAGCTGATTCCCCCCATGCTGACGGTACTTGACCGTCGCCCTACCCACAAACCCTATCTCCCCGAACGCCGCCGCCGCCAGCCCCGCCCACCAGTCGTGCATAAGCATATATTCCGGCGGCGCAGCCCTCACAATATCCGCCAGCGCACGATTCATCATCACCGTGCACCCGGTAATATTATTCTGGCAAAGCAGCCTGTTAAGGCTCTTGTATCGGGCGTCAAGCCCCTGATATTTCATAAAGGAAGCCGCCGTTACATTCAGCTCCCGGTCAACGATCTCCAAATCCGTGTGAACCAACACCGGCTTAACATTCCCGGCATTCCCGAACTTGCCCGCACTCCCGGCAACTCTTCCGAACTCGTCCGCAGCCTCATTCGCATTCACGAACTCCGCCGCATTTCCGGCAACACTCCCGGACACGTCCGCCCCTCTCCCCTCAATCTCCCTCATCTTACTAAGCGTGACCTCGATCTTATCCTCATGCCACACATCGTCTTGGTCGCAAAACATCACATATTCCGCCGAGCTGTCCCCCGTCAGACCCAGCAAACCCATAAAATTCGCCGCCGCCGACCCGGTGGGGACATCGTTCACCCCGGCAAAAATCTTCCCCGGAAACCTTTCCCCGTATTCCCGGATAATATCCGCCGAACCGTCCTCCGAGCCGTCGTCCCGGATAAACAGCCGCCACTGCCCATAGCTCTGAGCAATAACAGAATCTATCTGCTCCCTCAAAAACTCCTCCCCATTGTACACCGCCATAAGAATATCGACCATTTTACCGTCTCTTTCGGATATTACAGCAAAACACGGAATCATCTCCAAAACAAACAGGACTTTACAATCTCTTGCCTCTTGCCTCTCCAAGGGAACAATGAAAACAATCCCATATTTTACTCTAAAAAACTTTCCCGCCCAACCGGGAACATAATAAAACATATCATATTCTATTATACCACACTCCCCCCCACTTTGTCAACCCATTTTCCGGAAATTTTTGCAATTTCCCGCAAAAATCCCAAAAATCCCAAAATCCCCCCTCTTTCCCCCTTGCAATTTTTCCGGAAAAGGTGTATAATAACATCATAAACCTCTGCCCGAAAGGATGTGCCGTAAATCATGGGCATTTTGCTTAATCCGTCCAATACAGCCTTCAAAGGAGCTGTGAACTCGGAAATATACGTCGACAAAAGCGAGCTGCTGGAATTTACCAACCGCCTGCTTGGAGGCGAACAGAAAAATATCTGCGTCAGCCGTCCCCGCCGTTTCGGGAAATCCATGACAGCCAATATGCTCTGCGCATACTACAGCAGGGGCTGCCGCTCAAAGGAACTTTTCTCCCCCCTTAAAATAGCGTCCCATAAGGATTTTGAAAAGCACCTGAACAAATATAACGTCATAAAAATAAATATCATCGACTATATCGACAGATCCCCTACAGTAAAAGAGGCAATGAACGCCATGACAAAGCGGCTTCTCCATGAGCTTATCAGGGAAAACCCCGAAGCGGATATTTTCGACCCCACCGACCTTACGGGCGTTCTTGAAGAAATTTTTACACAAACGGATATCCCCTTTGTCTTTATTATAGACGAATGGGACTGCGTTTTCCGCAAGAAAAAATCCGAGGAAGAGATCAGATACTACCTTAACTTCCTCCGCAGCCTCTTAAAAGACAAGCCCTATTCCGCCCTTTGCTATATGACGGGCATTCTCCCCATAAAAAAATACGGCGAACATTCGGCTCTCAATATGTTTGCGGAATATTCCATGACAAACTCCTCGCCCATCGAGAGATTTACAGGATTTACCGAGGAAGAGACAGCCGCCCTGTGCGCCGCCTATAATATGGACTTTTCCGAAATAAAAAAATGGTACGACGGCTATACGGTAAACGGCTGCCCTGTCTACAGCCCCAATTCGGTCACAGAGGCTGTGACCCGCCGGAAGATAGACAGCTACTGGACAAGCACCGAATCTTACGAGGCTCTTAAAATCTATATCCGCATGAACTTCGACGGACTGCGGGACGCCGTAACAAAACTGCTGGCAGGGGAAAGCTGCCCTATTGACCCCGGAACTTTCACCAACGATATGGTGACCTTCTGTTCGGGAGACGACGTTCTTACCCTGCTGGTGCATCTGGGCTATTTAGCCTTTGATTCTTTGAGCAAGACCGTCCGCATACCCAATTTTGAAATAGCCGGGCATTTTGCAAGCACCGTGAAGATACTGGGCTGGGACGAGGTAGCAAAGGCGTTGGAGCGTTCGGAGGAGCTTCTTAAAGCTACCCTTGATATGAACGCCGCCAAAACAGCCGACCATGCTTGACAAAACAAAAAAAATGCGCTATAATAAAATCGGGAAGTGATAATTTGAGCATATCCTCCATCGACCGTCCCATCGAACAAAAGCACACGGGCAAAGGCAATCCCAATGCCATTATGCACTATGATGTGCAGCTTAACAGCAGGCAGGAAAAGCTGCTCGAACAGCTCCCCGAATTTGACAGCAGGGTGGAAGTTTCCAAAAATTCGGTGAATATGCCTGACCTGTCGGCACTGACAGCCAAAACAGGGGACGAGTTTGCGATGTTTACCAAAGGCGGGAAACGGATAATAATCCGAGGGAATGCCTTTAAGGTGAATATTGATATCGATAATGCCATGCTTCTTGCTTCGCAAGGCTATAAATGGAGCGGTCATACGCACCCGGGAGTCGACGGAAATTGCTTGCAGGCATCCGCCGGCGATATGGAAATATTGAGGTGTTTCAGGCAGGATTACAGTGTTATCTATAATTCAAAAGGCAGTTACAGAACATTTGGAAAGGTGTGATATTATGTGCAAACTATTCGAAGATTGGTCTCCCCAAATCGAGCAATTCTGTGCCGAGAACGGCTATGATTTTGAAAAAGCCAAAAAATTAGCGAAATGCTGGGGTAAAGACGACCTGTGCTTGCAGCATTACGACCCCGAAAAAGGCAAAATGGGACTCCTTGACGAAACTCCCATGCCGCTGGTGCTCTTTATCAAAAAAACCGGAAGCGGCGAGCTGATATTCGAGCAAACGGAATATACCCGCAAATACCTCTCCTGATACCAATCCCCCGAAAGCAATAAATGTGCGAATTTCCTTCACACCGATAAAATCACTTTTCCGTATTCCGCCGCTTTGCAAACGGCTCTGTTCGGCGGTCTTTTTCCCCGCCTGCGGCGGGGAAAAAGACCTTAAATCGGTACTTCCCCAAGAAAGCAGGTGCCCCCATGACCATGACCCGCCCATCGGCGACCGAATATATAAAAACCCTCTCCCCCTCCGCCTTTCTCCCCCCCGCCCGCAAAATAGGCTTTATATGTCCCCGTTGCGGCAACGGCGGCGGAAAGGACGGAGACGGCGTGGTAAAAAACCCCAAAGACAGCCGCTACTATTGCTTCAAATGCGGCGAGGTCGCAGGGGACATCTTCGACCTTATCGGAGCGGCTTTCAATTTGCCCGACTTTAACTCACAGTTCGGCAAAGCCCTTGAAATCTACAACATTTCCATAGACAAAGCCCCCCCCGAAAAGCGGGACACGGCGGGCAATGATGCTGCGGGCAAATCCCCCGAAAAACCCGCCCCAAAACCCTCCTACTCCCCCGACATCTCCGACACCTACCTTAACAACTGCCGTGAAAACGCCTCTCTTACCGACTATTTCGCCAAACGGGGAATCGGGAAAACTCTCGTGAAAAAATTCGGGCTGGGCTTCGACCCGGTCTTCTGCACAGGCGGCTCTTCCTGCGACATCTGGCAGGCGGTCATCCTCCCCACGGGTGCGGGGAGCATGGAAGTGCGCAACACAGCCGTTTCCCCCGACGCCAAAGAGGGCGGCAAAAACAAATACCGCAAAGTGGGGAAAACTCAAATTTTCAACGCCGCCGCCCTCTCGGGAAAATCCCCCGTCTTCGTCTGCGAGGGCATTTTCGATGCCCTTTCTGTCATGGAATGCGGCGGCGAGGCGATAGCCTTGGGCAGTGCCGCCAATTACCGCCTGCCGGCGAAATTTGCGGAAACCCGGGGCATTCCCGTCCCCCTGATAATCTCTCTTGACAACGACGATACGGGCAAAGCCGCCGCCGAAAAGCTCGCCGCCGAGCTTGCAAAACTTCATATCCCCCACATTATCGGCGATCTTTCCGGGGAATT
Organism: Ruminococcus sp.; assembly: GCA_023667745.1. Lineage (GTDB taxonomy): Bacteria > Bacillota > Clostridia > Oscillospirales > Ruminococcaceae > Huintestinicola. The sequence continues at coordinate 3,300 of JAMOZU010000011.1, read as the reverse complement.
TCACGACCCCAACAGCCGCCTTCTGTCCGACAAAAAAGGACTTGCCGAGACCGTCGCCCGGCTGCAGGCCGCCGCCGCCCCCCTTACCGAGGAACTCTCCGCGGAAAACAGCGGCACTCTCGAAACCGTCAACTCCCTTGCGAACCTTTCCGCTTTCAGGGAGCAGATAAAAAGATCCTCCTCAAAGCCCCTCTGCAAAACGGGTTTTGCGACCCTCGACAAAGCCGTAAACGGCGGGCTTTACCCCGCTCTCTACATTCTGGGAGCAGCCTCTTCCGTGGGCAAGACCACTTTTCTTTTGCAAATAGCGGACTTTGCCGCAAAACAGGGCAGGCAGGTGCTTTTCTTTTCACTGGAACAAAGCCGCTTCGAGCTTATGGCAAAAAGCGTCAGCCGGGAATCCTTCGCCCATTGCCGGGAAAACCGCCTGAACCCCGCCTCCGCCCTCACCTCTCTGGACGTTTCCGACGGCGGCAGACATTCGGGATTTGACGGCGGCAAACTTCACCTTATGGAGCAAGCCTTCTCCCGCTACGAGCAATATGCGGGAAACCTTTTCCTGTACGAAGGCAAAGGCGGTATGTCCCCGGAGGACATTGCGGCGGAAACGAAAAAATTCCACACCTTTTTAAGCCCCCCCGACCCCCCTCTTGTCTTGGTGGACTACATTCAGATTTTGTCCCCCGGCGGCGGCAAAATGTCCGACAAACAAGCCATGGACAGGAACATCACCTCCCTAAAGCAGCTTTCGAGGGATTTTTCCCTCCCCCTTATCGCCGTCTCCTCCTTTAACCGCATGAGCTACTCCCAGCCCGTTTCCATGGAAGCTTTCAAGGAATCGGGAGCCATAGAATACGGAGCGGACATTCTCATGGGCTTGCAGCCTGCGGGAGTGGGGACGGCGGGCTTTGACATCACCGCCGCCAAAGCGAGAGACCCCCGCCGCACGGAGCTTGTGATACTCAAAAACCGCAGCGGGGAGATACCCCCCGCCCCCCTTCGGTTCGAGTACTACTCCAAATATAATTTCTATCTTGAAAATTAAGCCCCCCTTTTCTTCCTAAAAGGGACTTTATGAAATGCGGTTATTTCTTGGCACCTGCAAGGTGCCAAAATAATAAAGCATTTTCCAAAAAACCCCCGCAATTCAAAGTATGTGTATACCCACAATCCCGTAAAAACGGCAAAAGGAGGAAACAAAATGGAAATACTCAAAACCCCCGACGCGGAACTGAACGCATTGGAAGAGAAAGTGAAAAAAACCGAACTCCTCCGCCCCGGCGAGTACGGCAAACAGAAAAACACCCCCGCCCGCCGGAAAAAGCTCCTGCAATACCTCCACCGAACCCATATCCTGCGGCTGTGGGGGCGAAAAACCGACGACCTGCGGGAAGCAATGGCGATCGAGGAGCTGAAAATGCGTGTGGAGGCAAACCCGGATATAAACGCCGGAAACCGCGAAAACGCCTGCGCCGCCTGTATCGACGGGCATTCCTTCGCCTGGAACACCGCCCGCCGCCACTACGAGCGAGCCTCGAAAATGCTCTGCCAGACCATCATAAATTTCCTCGAAGAGGCCGCCGAACAGGACCTGAACGTCTCCTACATCTACACCGACGAGGAAATGGGCAGAGTCTTCAACGCCCAGAAGGAGCTGGACACCCTCTCCGCATCTTTCGCCGACTCCCTCTCCTACCTTATCTCCTACGACTACACCACCCGAAAATTCGGCGAATTTTGGGGCTTTGAGGAATACTCCCTCCTCCCCCCCGAACACCTGCGGCTGGCGGCAAACCTTATCCCCGCCCGCCTTTCGCTGGTGGAAGAGCGGTACAACGCCCGCCACCCGAAAAAGACCCTGCATGCCGCAAACTTTATGAAAGACCCCGCCCTGCTCTGCCGCGAAGAGGTACTCGCCCCCCTTTTTGAAAAGTCCCTCGCCCTCTATGACACCCCCGAGGACGCCTATTACGATACCGCCAATCTGGTGCGCTGTCTTAATATGCTCTACCGGGATAGTATGATCGAGGTTCGGGCAAAGAGCTGAAATTTGTGTGTATGTGTATACACACACTTTACACCCCCAAAAATTTGTGTGTATACACATACTTTTTCCCTTATTCATTTTTCGGGACACATTCGGGAAACCGTTTAACATAGGCTTATTTCCCTTTTATGTGTATGTGTATACACATACTTTCCGATCTCCGTTTCTCCGATCTTTGACAGCACACGCTCGCTATGCAAATTTTCAGCCAAGCCCTTCCCCGTCCCGTACCCTTTCCCCCACTCCCCTGCCCGCCGGGCAGCCGCCCTTTATCTCCGAACCCCCACGCCCTCCCTCACCGGACACATGCGGGACACGCATACTTTTCGGCGCCTGCAAGTGCCGTTATTTCTTGGCATCTGCAAGTTATCGTGTGGGGGGGAAACCCCAAAGGAGAATGTGCAACGGCAAGCGTTGCACTGCGGGGGGTACTCCGCAATTAGGGTGCACTGCCGACCCCCGCCGGTGTGACGCTTGTCGTCACACATTCCCCTCTGGGTTGTCCCCCGGCAACCTGCGGATTGCCATTCCCCCCCCTTTCCCTGACCCCTACCCCACCCCCAGGCTGCCGCAGAGCTTTTATTGGAGTATAGTTCCGTACTTTTAGTTTTCTTAAATCCCCCAATGCGTTACATTTTGGTTGCCTACTTACATAAATTGAATTGCGGAAAAATTCAGCAAAGGAGTTGGGGAAATTGCTTATAGCTTTGTGGGGAAACGCTTTAGATATGGTGGGAAGCTGTTTAGATGCTTGTAATGCGGTTTAGTTCCTATGCCGTAACAGATTACTCGGAATTTATGTGTATACACATAGTTTTTTTGGGGGAGTATGTGTATGTGTATACACATACACATATAAAATTTTTTGGGAAATGTGTGTATGTGTATACACATAAAATTTTCGGGGAGTGCGTGTATGTGTATACACATAAATTTTTGGGGGAGTATGTGTATACACATACACATAAAATTTTTAGGGGGAGTTTGTGGCGGGATAGAGGTTAAAACGCATTACAAGCATCTGAACAGCTTCCCACCATATCTACAGAATTTTCCGAAAAACTTATATGCGGTTTTTCCTACTCCTTTGCTGATTGGTTAAGCAATTCAATTTATGTAAATAGGCAACCAAGATATAACGCCTTGGAGAACGCAAAACATTAACAGATTTGACATATACTTCAATTCAGCCCTGCGGCAGCCTGGGGGTGGGGTAAGGGTGAAGGAAAGGGGGGTGTGGGGGGGAGAACCTT
>JAMOZU010000119.1 GCA_023667745.1 Ruminococcus sp. | reverse complement strand
ATAAAAAAGTGCCGCTCCGTAGGCAGGTTCACGGATATTGAAAAACTTCTGCAAACCGAGATAAAGCGGATAAAAGCCGCAGATGAAAAGGATAATATCACTGCGTGTCTTGTAAAAAATTTATAAAAGCGAGGAGCAGTCAAATGAAACTTTACGGCAGCGAACTTGTTACCATAGGCATAATACTTATAACTGCGGCATTTGTATACGGAGTTATCTCCCTGTGCATACATCTGGCACTGTCTTCAAGGCTGAAAAAGAAGCTGGAAAAAGAATACGGCAGCGAAAAGATCGGCGGTGATACAAAATGAGCGGGATAGTAAATTCCACTTATGAGATAATCGGGAAATTGGGCGCAGGGGGCGGCGGCGTAGTATATCTGGCGGAACATCTGCGGCTGGGCAAAAAGGTAGTCCTGAAAGCGGACAAAAGAAACGTCAGCACCAAACCCGAACTGCTCCGCCGGGAAGTGGATGTCCTCAAGGAGCTGAATAACCCCTATATCCCCATAGTTTACGATTATTTCATAGAGGACGGTATTTCATATACGGTAATGGATTATGTGGACGGGCAGAGCCTTGACAAACGCCTGCGGACGGGGGAAACATTCTCTCCCCCGGATGTTATCCGCTGGGCGCGTCAGCTGTTAAACGCTTTGAGTTATCTGCACAGTCCCACTCACGGCGACCCGCCCAGAGGATATATCCACAGCGACATAAAGCCCGCAAATATCATGCTTCGTCCGGGCGGGGACGTTTGCCTTATCGACTTTAACATTTCCCTTGCCATAGGCATTGAAACGGTGGTGGGGAAAAGCGAAGGGTACGCTTCCCCCGAACATTACGGGCTGGATTATTCTTTCGGCGGAAATAATGAGGGCGACGAGACCGTCCGTAAGAACGAGTCGGATAAAACAGAGCTTGCAGGCGACAAAACGGAGCTTATGGGGCAGGAAGAGAGCAAGGAGGAATCCCGCTCCGTTTCAGCAAGCGGCAGTTTTTCATCTTCCTTTAAAAAAGTGGTAGTTCCGGACGCACGTTCGGATATCTACAGCTTGGGTGCTACCATGTATCATCTTCTTTCCGGCAACAAGCCCGCAAGGGACGCAAAGGAAGTCGTTCCCCTTTCAAAAAAGGAATACCCTGCCATGCTTGCAGATATTATCACCAAAGCCATGGACCCCAATCCCGATCTGCGTTATTCTTCGGCGGGGGAAATGCTTGCGGCTCTGGAGGGGCTGTGGAAAAACGATCCGAGAGTAAGGCGGCAGAGGAAACGTTTCGTCTTTAACAGCACCGTTACGGTATTTCTTCTGGCGGCGGGACTGGGCGCATGGCTTACGGGAACAAAGCAGAACGAGCTGATACAGGCGGGGGAGGTCTTAGCGTCGCAGTCGGCGCAGGCTCTTTCGCGAGGGGACGTAAAAACAGCCGTCAGCCTTGCTTTGCAGGCTATTCCGGAAAATGCGGGAGCGTTTGACATTCCCTATACCCCCGCCGCAGAAATGTCCCTTACAAAGGCGTTGGGAGTTTACGATCTGGCGGACTCGTTCAAGGCGGACAAAATAATAACTCTCCCCTCGTCCCCCTTCCGCCTGGTAAAATCCCCCGATGAAAAAAAGTTTGCGGTAACATACGCTTATGAGTTAGCCGTTTACGATATCGAAACGGGAGAATCTCTCGCAGTTCTTCCCACGCTTGAAAGCGCACTTTGCGAGGTTGAATTTATCGATAACGGCAGGATAATTTACGGCGGCAAAGAGGGCTTGACGGTATACGACATATCGGCGGGAAGATCCCTTTGGCAGGGGGAAAAAGCCACTGCCATAGCCCTTTCCGGGGACGGGAAAACCGCGGCGGCGGTTTACAAAAAAGACAGCCTTGTAAATTTTTACAATGTTGATGACGGCGAAAAAATCGGCGAGCTTTCTCTTGGGGATATGCACTTTAACATTCCCGAAAACGATCTTTTTGCGGACGCTTTCAGAGATGTTTTTGAACTCAATGAGGACGGCAGTGCTCTGGCGATAAGCCTTAACGGAGGGTATCTGGGAGTGGTGGATTTGTATGGCGGAGCAGGAGGTATTGACATTTGCGATACCTCGGATTACGCTTGGTTCAAGGGAAAATTCATGGGAGATATTTTTGCCTTTTGTGCAGGCAATACAAAGGGTTCTGTATTTTCCATAGCAGACTACCGCAATATGATGTTCCTTAGGCAGATGAAAAGCGATACGCCGTTTGATATAAAAGTTTACCGCAATGAATTGTACGTTTCCCGGAATGATTCTGTCGTTCTTATGAACACGGAAACTTTCGAGCAGACTCCCGTTGCATACACGGAAAACAAAAACATTTCCGATTTTGATATTTCCAATAAATACGCTTTTTGCGCCTTTGAGGACGGCTTTCGTATCTCCTATAAAGGCATAATAGGAGATATGCAGACGGAGGAGACGGAAAATGCTCCGGATTTCCTGCTGATGACCGACAGCCGGGCGGTGTACGGGGACAGAAATTCCCCGGTTATCCGGGTGCTGAAAATGTCCGAGGGCAAGGGGGATGTCCTTATGGAATACGACCCCGCCATATATCACAGCGAGGCAAGGCTTTGCGAAAAAACCGGGGGAGTAATGCTGTTCAACATTTACGGTTTTACCCTTCTGAACCCCGACGGCAGCGTTAAGCTGACATGCGAACTGCCCGACCCGGACACTATCTACGACCAGCAGTACAGGCGGGGCATGGGAGAAAGCGATTACCTGGAGGTCATCTATTACAGCGGCAGGCAGGTATGCTACTCAGCCGATGACGGCAGTATCATTGCCGACAGAGAGGTAACTCCTCCGGAAAAATATGCGGGGGAAGAGTTTGAGACTTCGGAATATACGGTAAGATCGCCCCTTCACGGCGCACCGGAGGTATATGATAAACTTTCGGGAGATTTTGTCAAGACCCTTCGGGGGGAAGATTATCTTACCTACATAACCGAGACCGGGGACAGGCTGATAGCCCAATACAGAGCCTCCGCCGGGGGAAGCGCATACGGCGTTGTCATGAACCCGGACTGGGAGGAGACCGCCCTGCTCCCCTATCTTTGCGACATATGCGGAGATACGCTTATTTTCGACCTGCCCGGAGGAGTTATAAAGACCTCTCCCATATACGGCAGGGTTGAATTAAGGAAAATGGCGGGGAATACATCAAGCTGAATTTTGCATGAAAATGCTTTATTCATAAAAAAACAAGAAAGGAATGGTTTTATGAAAAACCGAAAAAAACTGACAGCGGCATTGCTGGCGGTGGCCATGCTCATATGTATGATACCGACGGCGGTGTGGGCTGACGATAACAGAGCGGAATTGCCCTCTGTCATGACAAGGGTCGACAGCACGGATAATGACGGCGCAACGCTGGGATTGTCCGAGGAGGAAGAGGGAGATGACGGCGGAATTTCGCTTATGAGTCTTCTGCCTCTTCATGAGGTTACGGGAAGCGTTCTCCTTGACAGGTCTGATAAACTGCCCACTGCAAACGGCTTTGACAGCTCTTTTACCGCAAGAGAGGTTTTCGATCAGCTAATAGCTGACGGTAAAATTACCGAAGCAGACATCAGCGGCAAACAGCTTATCTATGCTGCCGATAATGACGATTTCAGAGAGGTAACTCTTGATGAGACTTTGGAAACGGGTTATCTAAGTCTTTCAAACAATTTCTACTATAAGAACAGGTGGTATTCCAAAGTATACTTCATCGCAGGAGACGGTGACCAGTTCAACATGGATAACACTCGCTATGAGATAACCATTAACTTCATATTTTATGAGGTACGTGCAGTAGACAGTGTTACCATATCCCGCAAGGAGCAGCTTCCCGAAGGGCTTAATGGGCAATCTATATATGCTTTCTATGTAAAAGAAGCATTACATGACGCTCTTGCGGCTGACGGACGCCTTGACGCCAACGGCAATTTCAATGGAGATATTTTGTATGATTCCGGTAAAAGCTCATATTCGGAAAGCCGGTATTATCAAACTGTTACGTGGGACAGTGTAATTTTTCCCTCATTGTCTGATATCAACTATTCTACTTATAATCGTACCGCATACTTCTACGCATCATTTATTGTTGCCCCGGGCGGGAATGATACCGGTGCTGTACGGTATAATTTACGAGTTAATATTGAATACGCCGGTATTGCATTTCTGAATGATGTTAGTGCCGGAATTTACAATAGCAACAACAACGAGGTAAGAATAGTAAGAGAAGATACATATTATTCGACTGTCTATTTAGATGAAGGTATGCGAGAGGCTTACACAAAAACCTTGTTTGTTTCCAAAAATTCTTTTGAAGATTCAACTAATGCGGGTATATTGTTACATCTGCCAGAGGGATATTCAACGGCGAACACTGCGGTTTACAAAGGATTGTTTGATGAGGAATCGCAATTGTCCGCAGCAGAGAATATAACATCACGGATATTATATACATCAGACGAACAGACACCGTATGCATTTGATTCAATCAATGAATATGCAGACTATTATGAGTTATGTTTGACATTTGTCGTAACTGACCCCAACGGAGAAAAAAATATTATTCCTGTAAAATACTTTGTTTGGATTAACTCTAATTACACGTCTTTATCTCCTCAGGACGGAACAAGTGTAAGTGTTTACTTACCGGGTGTGGATTACTCGATATTATATTACGGCAGTTACTATTATGCTTATCCCGAAAACACCGCATCTATAAAAATAGAAGCTCGTTATTATGATTATATCAATGGCAACGGATTTGATTATGGTACGAACCATATTGATTTTGCCTGCCTTGGAAAATATTCTTCAAAAGAAGAGGCAATTGCGGCGGGTAAAACGGATGTAAAGGGACAGCTTTTTAACTACATTGACGGTATATCTGTAAATCTTTCCGATTGTGAAGAAACAACAGCTTATCTTGACAAAGAGCTTACTCAACCCATAACTTTAAAAACAATATGGGTAACAGTTGTTGATACATACGGCGTGACCGAGCAGGTAAGCTGCACTGTCGGTATAGGGTATACCAAGCCCGAACGAGAGGAATATCTTTACGGCGGATCATCGCTTACCATGTCCGGAGCAAAGATAGACAGCGGAAACAGGAAAATCAATTTAAATTATTATCCCGTGAGGGAAGATGGTTATTATGCCATAGACTACTACAACGGCTATCAGACAATGTTTATTTTGAACAGCGACAAAACTCCCGTTGCAAACGGCACTGCCATATACCCCACTTTCGGCAATTCCACCGCTTCCACCGTTCACCGTGCAGACAGCGGCGTTCAGACAAGCGGTGAAACCCCCCTTACCTTTGAAAACGGCAAAGCCGTTCAGTATACCGTAGGTGCGGAAAACGGCGTGAACAGGGGAAATTACTGGGTAACATTTGTGACCCAAAGCCAAGGCGGCGCAAAACTTTTTGTAAACGCCGTCAACAACACGGATCACTGGAACAAGGATAGGAATATGCCCCAAAGGGAGATATTCTTCAGCGGTTTAAAAGATTATCACGATATTTTCATTGCCAATGTGGGCGATGAGGAACTGACGGGCATTTCCGTAAAGTTAAGCGATGATACAACAGGCGTTAAGCTGGACGATTACTGGACTGTTATCGAAAACAGCAAGGCCTGCCTTGCGCCTTTTACCGATACCTATGAACCCAAGAATATAGCTAAAATACGCCTTCTGCCCGCAGACGATTCTTTCGGACAGGTCATTTCCGGTACGCTTACCATATCCACCGCCAACGGCGGCTCATGCGACATTGACCTGACGGGTATTGCGGGTATTCCCGAAATAACCACCGAGGAAATTCCCGACGGCGTTAAATACGTGCCTTATTCCAAGGTCATTATGACCAATTGCATGCACGGCAATGACGGCATGAGCTTTGAGCTTTCGAGCGGGAAGCTCCCCGAAGGATTGGAGCTTAAGCCCAACGGTCTTATTTACGGCGTTCCCAAGGAGGCAGGGACGTTCTTTATCGGCGTTAAAGCCTCTTACGATTCCAAATTTACCAGTAAATTCGGCAGGGACACCACCTATAGTCTGGGTACTGTTTACTACAGCTTCACCATAGCCGACAATACCGATGAAAACGTTGACGGCACTAACGGTGATGATTACGGCTTTGAGCTTTTAGACAGAGTGTCAAAGGAGATAACCGTTTACTACAGGTTACCTAATGGCAATGCGAATGAATTTGATATGTATGGTGACGGTGAACTTCCCGAAGGTGCTATTGTGGGCGACATTGTTTACGACAGCGACCTTTTCCGCTCCGAGGGCGAATTTTCCGACTTTACCGTGTTCTATCTGGACGGCGAGCCGCTGGACAGAGAGGCGGGGGACTATTCCGCCGAATCGGGGTCTACCAAGATAACCGTAAACGACCAGACTTTCAGCTCGGTCATCGGCTCTCCCAAGGACGAAAGGCATACCCTTGCCGCAGAGTTCAAGCAGGACGGCACACAGGAAATAAAAAGGTCTGCCCAGAACTTTACAATAAAATATGTTTACAACAACAGCACAACCCCCGTTACTCCCGGCGGCAATACGGGCAATAACGGTAACGGCAGCGGCAGCTCCGGCAGACCCGGAAATACCGGCAGCAGCTCAAACACAGGCGGCACGGCTGTACCCTCCGTGGGCACAAACAGCGTAAGCAACGAAAAATCCGAAAAAACCGAGGAAGGCTCGGCGACCGTAAATATGACAATAGTTGACAAAAATGGAAACGCTCTTGCGGGACTGGATATCGAGCTTCACTCCACTCCCCGCTATGCTTCCACCGATAACGGCGGGCAGGTGAAATTCGACAGTGTTGAATTTGGCAAACACACCCTCTACATCACCGACCCGGACACCGGAAGAAAACGCTCGAAATCCTTTACCGTCAGATCGGGCGATTCTGTACAGGTATCGGGCAGTGCGATCACAGCCGTAAACGGCGGGACAGTGAATCTTACGGTGGTATTTGACGGCGGCAATATCTCCTTCGGCGATGTTCAGGGTGAGGACGTTGCGGCAGGGGCATACGCCTTTGACAGCTCGGACAGAGCATCGGCGAACGTATGCGTACCTCTCATGGCAGTGCTTTTCGTGATTACGGCAGCTGTGTTGACGGTTGTGAGGAGACGGGGGAGAAGGTAACAATACAAATTTACTCCGTTGTGCAGTGAATATTCCGGCTGTGAATTGGTACTCCCTCATCTGATCACAGCAATTTCCCCGCCGCAAAAACCCGTTTGTGAAGGTTTTTGCGGCGGGGTTATTTTACCCGAATATCTCCCCCGCAAGCCTTTGCGCCAGCTCCGCCAGGTAAAACCTTGCCTCAAAGTCGCCGCTTTCGGTCATAAGCAGTATCTCTTCCTCGGAAAGCTCGCCGCCGTATTTTTCCAGTATCTCCTCGTCGGTCATATCAACGCCTGCACAGGGAACGCACAACGGCGGGTACATTACGCACCACCAGTTATGCCCGCCGCCGCTGCCTATGACAACTTGCAGGGCGGTGTATTCCCCGGCGGGAACGGAAAAACTGCCGTAATCCCGCTTGTCAAAGGAAACTTTCTTTATTTCGCAGCGGACTTTGTCGTCACAGCCGTTTTTTTTCAGCACATCTTCGGCAATTTTTTCCATGTCCTCAAGATGTTCCTTTA
>JAMOZU010000118.1 GCA_023667745.1 Ruminococcus sp. | reverse complement strand
GAAAAAGACCCGGACATTCCCGCCCATTTCTCCGCAAAGAATATTTCGGGGAAGAAAAAGTGCCGTGAGGAGCTTTGCAAGGAGCTGTCTTTGAGCAGCGGGGACGACCCCGTAATAGGCATTATCACAAGATTTGTTTCCCACAAGGGTATAGACCTTATCAAGTATGTTTTCGAGGATATGCTTAGTCTCGGCTGCCGCTTTGCGGTGCTGGGAGCGGGAGAAAAGATATATGAGGACTTCTTTAAGGAAATGGCTTGGAGGAGACCGGATAAGGTAAGCGTAACATTGGGCTTTAACCCCCAGCTTGCCCACAGGATATATGCGGGGGCGGATATGTTCCTTATGCCCTCTCAAAGCGAGCCTTGCGGACTGGCACAGATGATCTCCATGCGGTACGGCACTATGCCCATAGTCCGTGAAACGGGCGGGCTTCGTGACAGCGTTCGGGACGCAGGAGGCGAAAACGGCAACGGCTTTACTTTCAAGACCTACAACGCCCATGACATGCTCAACGCCGTAAACCGTGCCTGCGACTACTACCGCAACACAGCGGAGTGGGAAGAACTGGTAAAAGCCGCCATGAAGAACGACTACAGCTGGGACAGCTCGGCAAAGCTCTATATCGGGCTTTACAGAGAACTGGCGGGAAACGAGGATTAGTTAATAGTTGTTGATTTGCCGGGATCGGGTTTCTCTTCCGATATATGCGGGGGAGAAAGTCGGCGGAAATTGCCTGCATTTAAATGAATTTTTTCGCCAAGGCTGTGAGAACGGTCTTGGCGATTGGTTTTTTGGGGGGGACACATTGTATGTGCATACACGCAATTCCAACCTTTAGCCTCTTACTTCTAGCCACTATCAGAGAATGCTTTACTTTTTGGACTTTTGCGGCTTGCCAAACTTACTTTTTCTGAAATGCTTTAACTCTTGGCAATTGCAACTTACTATGTGGGGGAGAACACCTATGGGAAGGGGCGGAGGGTACTCATTTAATACTAATCCCCATTAGAATTACGGAGATGAAGCCGCCGAAAAAATTTATCCTTATGATTTTTTTCGGCGGCTTAAGTCCCATAATTCAATGAGGGATTTGTATTATCCCTTTTTTACACCAACAATATTTCGGCTTATTTATTCTCCCAAAACTCGCTTTGTCCCGAAACATCAAGCGTACTTTTTTTGTATTTAGTATGTTTCTGCCGCTTTAAATCGCGAAAATGTTTTCTTACTCGGGATTTAATTTTTTTGAGGTTTTTATACTAATCCTTCTTTCACATACAGCCTGACCCAATAGCTTACCATATTTGATGTTGTTCCAATATCTCGGCTGCTTTCTTGTCCCTCAGCCCTTCTCCGCGCAGCTGTACCGCACGCAGTCTTTTGTCTGTCTTTTTGTCCGTTGTTGTTTTTCTTGTTTCTTTTATTTCTTGTTCATTGATTTTATATTTTGACATTTTTATCACCTTTTTTTATATCACTTTTTGTTTGATTTGTCAATATGTTTAAAAAGGATTAGTATTAAATGCAACTTTATTTCATTATGAGGTTCTGACTTCAAATGTTCATATGGCGTGGGTAAAAACTGTATGTGGTAGACTTGAAACGCGTTATGACTACTCAATTAAAATTGTCTGCAACAACTTCCCCTGGTGTATCCCCACCGCCGAACAAAAATCCAAAATCGAGCAGACCGCACAGGCGATACTTGACGCACGTGCGCTATACCCCGACTGTTCCCTTGCCGACCTATACGACGAGCTTACCATGCCCAAAGAACTGCGTAAATCCCATCAAAACAACGACCGGGCGGTTATGCAGGCGTATGGCTTTGATGTGAAAAGCATGACGGAGAGCGAATGTGTGGGGGAATTGATGAAGATGTACGGGAAATGGACGGAGGAAAAATAAAAGTCATTTTCCCCGTTCCGTCATAATCCCCCCTGTCCCGGCATAAACTGTTATGAACCGTAATATTATTCATAACAGGAGGCTGCCATGAGCAATCTGACATATGACGAACAAAAAAAGCGTGCGCTCCTGCTCGCCGAGTACATAATAAAAAGCAAGTCCACCGTCAGAGCCGCCGCCGCAAGGTTTGGGATCAGTAAGTCTACCGTACACAAAGACCTTACCGAAAAGCTCCCCGATATCGACTCCGCCGCCTACGGCAAGGTCAAGAAAATACTTGAGACCAACAAGCGGGAACGGCATATCCGGGGCGGACTTGCCACAAAGCACAAATACGAGGAAATGGGAAAAAAGCCGAACAGAAGATAGAGCAGTAAAAGCCGAGGACCGATGTCCCCGGCTTTATTTGTTTTTATTTTTTCCACCGTTTTACGGCGGGGGAAATGGGAGTTTTTATAGCCGGGAACATTTGCCCACGGCTTTATTTGTTTTATTTTGTCTTCCCCCATCTTACGGCGGGGGAAAACGGGAGTTTTTATAGCCGGGAACGTTTGCTCCCGCTTTATTTGTTTTTTTATTTTGTCTTCCCCCATCTTACGGTGGGGGAAACGGGAGTTTTTATAGCCGGGAACATTTGCCCACGGCTTTATTTGTTTTTTATTTTGTTCCCCCGCCTTACGGCGTGGGGAACGGGTTCTATACAAGCCGAGCGGCGTAAAATCCCATGTTATTTTTCCTTTGACTTAAAGCACAGTCCCGCCAGAAGTCCGAAGAAAATGGCGGCGGTTATGCCGGCGGCGGCAGCTCCCAAGCCCCCGGTGAGAACGCCTACAAGTCCCCGTGTGTCCACTGCTTCCCGCACGCCCTCCGCCAGCAGGTTGCCGAAGCCCGTCAGCGGCACGGACGCTCCCGCTCCCGCAAAGTCTATCAGCGGACGGTATACCCCCAATGCCCCCAGTATCACTCCCGCCACCACGTATATCACCAGTATGCGGGCGGGGGTCAACTTTGTGTAGCTTATCAATACCTGCCCTATGGCGCAAAGTGCGCCGCCTACAAGAAAAGCCCAGAGATAGTTCATTTGTGTTTTCACCTTCTTGAGTAAATTTTAAGGAAGTGCTGGTTTAAGGTATTTTCCCCCGCCTGCGGCGGGGGGAAAATACCTGACAATTAATTGCCGATATGCACCGCATGGGAAATTCCCGGAATGCTTTCCCCCTGTTGGGAAAGGGTGGTGCTCATAAGCGCACCGGTGGCGCAGAAGAGGACGTTTTTATATTCGCCCTTTTTTATCCTGTCAAGGAAATGTCCGCAGAGGACAGCCGCACTGCACCCGCAGCCCGAACCGCCGCCGTGTACGTCCTGCTGGGAATAGTCGAACATCATAGTGCCGCAGTCTTTGTAGCGGGAGGCTATGTTAATGCCGTCTTTGCTTAAAAGCTCTATCAGCAGAGTGCCGCCCACACGCCCCAGGTCGCCCGTAAGGATAAGGTCGAAATCATCGGGGGTAAGTCCCCTGTCTTCCAGGTGGGTCTTGATGACATATGCCGCCGCAGGAGCCATTGCCGCTCCCATATTGTTGGCGTCGGTAACGCCCATGTCAACTATCTTCCCCACTGTGGCGGCTTTGATGTGAGGGCCGTCCATGCCGCCGGGCTGTATCACGCAAGCCCCGGAGGCGGTACATGTCCACTGGGCTGTGGGAGTTCTTACGCCCCCGTAGGACAGGGGAAATCTGAACTGCCGTTCCGCCGAGCAGAAGTGGGAAGATGTGCAGGCAATGACGTTCCCCCCAAGTCCGCTGTCGGTCATAAGAGCCGCCATAAGCAGGGTCTCTGACATTGTGGAACATGCTCCGTAAACGCACAGCAGAGGGATACCCAGCTCCCGCAAGCCGTAAGATGTGGTGGTGCATTGGTTGAGAAGGTCTCCCGCAAAAAGCAGGTCAACGTCCTCCCGCCGCAGTTTGCCCTTTTCAAGGGCTTTCATCACCGTCAGCCGCAGCAGCTCGCCTTCGGCTTTTTCCCAGGTGGGCTGCCCGAAATAGCTGTCCTCATAGACCTGGTCGAAATCTTTCCCCAAAGGTCCTTCCCCCTCTTTCGAGCCTGTTATGGCGGCATAGCTGTGAACGGTGGGGGGATTATCCATAACGAATGTATTCCGTGAGATTTTCTTTGCCATAGTTTCTCTATCACTCCCGTTAAATGTTTTCTCTACGGCTATTTTTCTCATTTACGTTATTTTTATTCCCTTTGGGAAAGTGATTTTTTTTGGTAAAAAAATAAAAAACCGCAAAAGCGTACACCATACGCTCTTGCGGTTTTTATTCATAAAATTTAACACGGGCAACTAAGGCGTTTAATCTCTTGCCTCTTGTGTGAGCGAAGCTCACACATCTCTTGCCGCTGTCAGGGGAGTAACCTGTTTAAATCTCTTGGGAACATGGAAGCCTGACGGATATTGTTAAGCCCCAGCAGTTTCATTACAAGCCTTTCAAGCCCTATGCCCAGTCCGCCGTGGGGGGGAAGTCCGTATTTGTGGCTTTCGAGGTAATAGGAGAAGTCGTCGGGGTCGAGTCCCTGTGCCTTCATCTTCTCCACCTGCTCGTTGTAGTCGTGAATACGCTGTCCGCCGGTGGTAATTTCCAGTCCCCTGAAAAGCAGGTCGAATTTGCAGGCGGTGCGGGGGTCGTCTTTGTCGTTCATGGCGTAGAAAGGCGGCTTGGAAGAGGGGAAATGGGTGACGAAAATAAACTCCGTGCCGTAATTTTCCTTGGCATAATTGCAAAGGAAAACCTCGTCCTCCGGATCAAGGTCGAATTTGTTCTTTCCCTTGCCCGTGCCCTTGATAAGGGTAACAGCCTCCTCGAATCGGATAGTGGGTATCTCCGTAACATCGGGGATATCCGCATTCAAAATCTTTATCTCGTTGGCGTAATTTTCCTTAAGGTAACCCATTAAATAGCGCAGCATAGCCGTTTCCATATTCATAACGTCATACATATCGTTGATAAAGCCCATTTCAAAATCAAGCCCGATATACTCGTTGAGATGACGGGAAGTGGAATGCTTTTCCGCACGGTAAACGGGGGCTATCTCGAATACCCTGTCAAAGAAAGCCACCGCCGCCTGTTTGTAGAACTGAGGAGACTGGTTAAGGAACGCTTCGTTTTCGAAATAATCAAGGCGGAAGATATTTGCGCCGCCCTCCGCCCCCTGAGCTACTATCTTGGGGGTGTGTATCTCGGTAAATCCGTTTTGGAGCATAAAGGCTCTGAATCCGTTCGCAACGCCCTCCTGGAACTTGAAGACAGCCCTTTCAACGGGGTTGCGCAGAGCCACGCCCCTGTTGTCGAGATTGACATCGAGACTGCACCCCAGTTTCCTTGCGGAAACGTGCAGGGGATAGTCCTGCCCCGGATTATGCAGGAGCTTTATGCTTTTTAGGGTAAGCTCCACGCCGTTGTAGGCTCTGTCGTCCGGCTTTACGGTTCCCGTCAGGGTAACATAGCAGCCCTCTTTTATGCCCTCGATAGAGTCGGGGCAGCTGTCGGGGGAATAGACCGTCTGAATGAGCCAGCGGGGCGTTCTTATGATGATAAAGGCAAAGCCGCCCATGTTCTTTACCTTGTGGACGCATGCGGAGACTGTCACGTCCTCGCCGGGCTTTCCTTTGATGTCCTCCAGCTCGAAAAAGCCGAGGACATTCTGACCGTTTATTTTATCCATATTTTTACAGACACTCCTTTGATAAGTTTTAGACAGACCGTGCCGGGCGGTTTTTCCCCGCCACAGGCGGGGAAAAACCTTAAAGCAACATATCTTCAGTCGTTTCCCCCGCCTGCGGCGGGGGAAACGACCCCACCACCGGAAAGCGGCAAGAAATTTTACCGTGACTTTAATTTTACTCTTTTAGTATTATATCACAATATTTGGCAATTGTCAAGTTTTTACACAGCTTATTTTGCCAACCTGCGGCGGCAAAATACCCCCCTCATCAGTTCAGTTCTCCGTGGGAAAGTGCCGTTAAATAGGCATTTATAAAACCGTCAAGGTCGCCGTCCATTACGGCGTTTATGTTGCCGTTCTCGAAGTTGGTGCGGTGGTCTTTGGCGAGGGTGTAGGGCATAAACACATAGGAACGTATCTGCGCTCCCCAGGCTATCTCCTTTTTGACCCCCTTGATGTCCTCTATCTTGTCAAGATGTTCCCGCTCCTTTATCTCCGCCAGTTTGGAGATGAGCATTTTCATGGCGTAGTCCTTGTTCTGATACTGACTGCGCTGGGTCTGACAGGAAACCACTATCCCTGTGGGCTTATGGGTCAGGCGGACGGCGGAGCTTGTTTTGTTGACCTTCTGTCCGCCCGCACCGCTGGCTCGGTAGAAGTCGGTCTCCAGGTCTTCCGGGCGAATCTCGATGTTAAGATCCGCTCCGTCCATTTCCGGCATTACCTCCAGAGAGGCAAAGGACGTCTGCCGCCGCCCGGAAGCGTCAAAGGGGGAAATTCGCACCAGTCGGTGAACGCCTGTTTCCGATTTTAAGAAACCGTAGGCGTTTTCCCCCTCCACAAGCAGTGAAGCGGATTTGAGCCCCGCCTCGTCACCGTCAAGGTAGTCAAGGGTGGTGACCTTGAAGTCATGGCGTTCGGCCCAGCGGTTGTACATTCGGAAAAGCATTTCCGCCCAGTCCTGCGCTTCCGTGCCGCCCGCTCCTGCGTGGAAGGTGAGAATGGCGTTTTTGCCGTCGTATTCCCCCGTAAGCAGGGTGGAAAGTTTCATGGTCTCCAGTTCCGACTTGAACCTGTCCGCTTCGTGTTTTATTTCTGCAGCCGCCCCCTCGTCTTCGCCCTCACCCTCTTCAAGGGTAAGTTCTATCATGGTGACAGTATCTTCCAGCAGGTCGTTGAGCTTTTTGTAGCCTGCTTCCCTTGCTTCGTTCTGTTTTATGGTCTGCATGACCTTCTGGGAATTTTCCAGGTCTTCCCAGAAGCCCTCTTCCGCCGACTGCGCCTGCAATCGGGCGGTCTCCTCTTTGAGCTTGTCGATGTTCAGGATAACATACAGCTCTTTCATATCTTTCCTGTAACCCTCAAGCTCCAGTTTAAGCTCTTCAAGCAATAGCATAACATTCTCCCTTTCGGTAAAAAACGGTAATATTTATATTTGCGTTTCTTAACGCAAAATTTATTGTCTGTTCACTATTTGTCTATTGATATATTTATTGCATTATGGTATAATATTTATATAAACTGCTAATCAGCGTGAACAATTGCTTGCTCTGCGCTTTTAAGGAAACCCTGTTTGGGGTATTTTCCCCGCCGTAGGCGGGGAAAATACCGCCTGACATAGCGGAACATTACATATGCCGATTTAAAAGTGTTTCCTTGAATATTCATACCGTTCGCATACCCACGTCACCATATATCCTGCCGTCTGCCTTGTTTCCTGTATTCGATATATGCACGGAAGGGGGCTTTTATGAGAGGGGAGATATTTTCGGGGATCTCGTCTATGCTCACAAATTTAAGCTGTAATACTTCCTCCGGCTGTGGAGTCAACTCGCCGTGAAATTTATCGCAGATGAAAACTATATCAACGGTGCTGACCTCGTCCCCGTTGGGGTAGACATAACGGCAGTCCTCCCCGGAGAAAACGCCGAAAAGACGGAGGCTGTCCGCCACAAGTCCCGCTTCCTCGAAAAATTCCCGCCGTGCGGCGTCCTCGGCTTTTTCGTAAAGCTCCAGTGCGCCGCCGCAGTAGCTCCAGCAGCCGTTGTCCCGCCGCTGCTGCATGAGTATACGTCCCTCGCTGTCCTCGGCGATAACGCTTGCCCCAACCATGAT
>JAMOZU010000117.1 GCA_023667745.1 Ruminococcus sp. | reverse complement strand
GGCGGCAAAAGTCCTACTGCATTCTCCTGACGGATAACGCCAACGAGGAAACAAGGGAACGCCTGCGCACCATATCCTCCACCAACGACGGCTTTGCTGTGGCGGAGGCGGATCTCCGTCTGCGGGGAGCGGGGGACTTTTTCGGCAGCAGACAAAGCGGCGTGGGTTCGCTTAAAATAGCCGACCTTAACAAATTCCGTGAACTTCCCGCAGAGACCAACGCCGCCATGAACAGGCTTTTTGAAAGAAGTCCCGATCTTTCCCTTTATCCGGGATTAAAGGAACGTGCCGCAGAGCTGCTGAGCGAAAACGGCAGCGAGGGAATGAATTAGGGACGTACCGATTAGGTATTTTCCCCGCCTACGGCGGGGAAAATACCGCACAACATATTTTTCTTGGTGACCCGAAAGGAGAAAATGTATTTTGAAAAAAAGAGCCATGGAAGCCGTTGCGATACTTGCTGTACTCATAGTCCTATTTGCCGTATTAAACCGCATTGCGGCGGCGGTAGAGGACAACACCGTAAAAATAGACGGGGAATACTATAACACGGGAATTTCCGAGCTGTCACTTACTCTTATGACCGAAGAGGGGCTGGAAAATCTCGGAAAGCTCCCCCGTCTTACCAACCTGAAAATAACCCCTTTTAAAGAAGCCGCCGCCGACGCTGCCGCCGGGGACGATCCTGCCGCAAGGGCCGCTGTTCTCGCCGAATATTCCGAATACACCGACCTTGCCGACCTTTCGGCTATCCAAGGTCTCACGTGGCTTGAAAAACTGGACGTAAGCTATTGCCATGTGAGCGGGCTTGACTTTGCCGCAGGGATGCAGGGGCTTGTTTCCCTTAATATCGGCTGTACGGAAATTACCGACCTGTCTCTGCTGACGGAATTTCCCGCCTTGGAACGGCTTATTATCTGCAACACTCCCGCCGATTCCCTTGCTCCCCTGCTTGAAATGGATTCTCTTCAAACGGTTATCCTTTCAAAGGAGACTGCGGAAAAATTTCCCGATATAATAACATCTCTTGCCGAAAAGGGGATTGAAGTTGAGATACGTGAATAGTCAGGGCTTTTTTTCTTTGCGGTTTTCAAGGTTATCGCTTTTGCACTCCGAACAGCCCGGACACCCGCCGCACCCCGTACAGCCGCCGCAGCCGTTCCCCTTTTTCGCCGATACTATCAGATACCTTACGGCGCACCCCAAAAGAAACAAGATAATTATCAGCGCAACGATATCCGCCGTACTCACAGAAAAACACCGCCAATCTTTTATTGCGCAGTTCTTTTCCCCGCCAAAGACGGAAAAAGAACTTAGATCAACAAGCCTTTAGCCCCAAAATACACTGCCGCCGAAACAAGCCATGCAATAGCGCACTGCATTATAACAAAACCTATTGCTGCCGCTGTCCCAATTTCCCTTTTCACGGCGGAAACTGCCGCAGCGCAGGGGGTGTACAGCAGGGAAAAGGTCAGAAAACTTGCCGCAGATGCGGGAGTGAACATTCCCCGTAAAAGTCCCGGCAACAGCTCGGAGGTCGCCCCGGTCAGCACGGAAAGGGTGGAGACCACCGCCTCTTTTGCGGTAAATCCCGCCAAAAGCGACGTGGAGACCCGCCAGTCCCCGAAGCCCAGCGGCGCAAATACGGGCGATATGAACATCCCTATCCGGGCAAGCATACTTTGTGAGCTGTCAGCAGCTATGCGAAAAGAGCCGTCGAAGGTCTGCAAGAACCATATGATCACGGAAGCCGCAAAGATTATGGTAAAGGCTTTTGTTATAAAGTCTTTCGCCTTTTCCCACACCAGCAGCAGGACACATTTGGGAGAGGGGAAGCGGTAGTTGGGCAGTTCCATAACAAATGGGGCAGGCTCGCCTTTGTATTTTGTTTTGCTTAATATTTTTGCATATATCACGCTGCATGCTATCCCGCCGAAATACAGCAGGCACATTACGAGTGCGCTTTTTCCCGGAAAGAATGCCATTGAAAAAACCGAGTAGACAGGCAGTTTTGCGCTGCAGGACATAAAGGGGATAAGGAGTATTGTCATTCGCCTGTCTCTTTCGCTTGACAAAGTGCGTGTTGCCATTACAGCGGGCACAGAGCAGCCGAAGCCTATTACCATTGGCACGAAAGACCGCCCGGAAAGCCCTATCTTCCGCATAAGCCTGTCCATAATGAACGCCGCTCTTGCCATATAGCCGCTGTCCTCCAGAACGGATAGGAAGAAAAACAATGTCACTATTGTAGGCAGGAAGCCGAGAACGCTCCCCACTCCCGCAAAAATGCCGTCGATAATAAGGCTGCGGACGGTCTCTCCCACTCCGAGGGTATCCAGTCCCCTTTCCGCCAGAGCTGTAACATAGCCTATCCCCGCCGAAAGCATATCGCTTAAAAACGCCCCTATCAGCCCGAAGGTCAGGTAAAACACCGCAGCCATTATCAAGCCGAACATAGGCAGTCCCAGAAATTTATCCGTAAGTATGCGGTCTATCTTCAAGCTCCGAAGGTGTTCTTTGCTTTCATGCCCCTTGACCACAGTCTCCCTGCAAACCTTTTCGATAAAGGAATACCGCATATCCGCAATCGCAGCCCATCTGTCAAGCCCGCATTCCTTTTCGGCTTTTAAAGCGGCGGACTCTATATACGACTGTTCCTTTTCCGAAAGTTCAATGCCGGAGGCTATGGTTTCGTCCTTTTCCATGAGACTTACAGCAAAAAAAGTTTTCCTGTTCCCGCCTTTGTCCCCTATGATACTGCGCACCTGCATTATGCAGTTTTCCATGCTGCCGCCGTAATGAATCCTTGCGGGAAGTTTTTTCTCCTCCGCTGTTTTTACCGCCGTATCAATAAGCTCCTCTATCCCCTTGTTTTCAGCCGCCGAAACGGGAACGACCGGAAAACCCAGCCGTAAAGACAGCCGCTTTACATCGACGCTGCCGCCGTTCCCCTCCACCTCGTCCATCATGTTGAGAGCCAGTACCATGGGAATGTTCAGCTCCGCCAATTGCAGCGTCAGGTACAAATTCCGCTCGATGTTTGAAGCGTCCGCAATATTTATGATGCAGTCGGGGGAATTGTGCAGAAGATAGTCCCGTGCCACCGTTTCCTCCGCAGAATAGGGGCGGATAGAATATATCCCCGGAAGGTCGGTTACGGTGCAGTCCTCCCTGCCCCGTATCTCTCCGCTTTTTCCCTCCACCGTCACCCCGGGGAAATTCCCCGTATGACAGTGAGAACCTGTCAGCAGGTTAAAAAGCGTGGTTTTTCCGCAGTTCTGATTTCCCGCCAAAGCAAAAATCATAGTTAAATTATCATCCTTTTTTAATAAACACCGATCAGCTTGTTTTTGAAAATTTACAAACCCTTGTTACGGGCGGATTTTACCCGCCGGAAGCAGGAATGAAGAGGCAGGAGGCAGGAGTTATCAACGTTACCTTTGCAAGTTTATGTATGCCGTGGTCAATCGGGTTTTATCTCAATGTTTCCCGCTTCTTCAAGCCTTATTGTCAGCTCATAGCCCCTTAAAAAAATTTCTATGGGGTCGCCGAGAGGAGCGGCTTTACGCACGGTCACCCTTGTACGGGGGATAAGTCCCATATCAAGCAGCCGCAGCCGCAGTGCGCCCTCGCCGCCCACACGGGTTATCACCCCCGAACCGCCTATTTTCAGCTTATCCAGAGTAGTCACAGTTTCCTTTTTATCTGCCATGCCCGCACCTCTTTTGTTTTACATTAATATTCAAAGTAAGTCTCAATTATGACGTTCAGAACAGGCTGTCTTTTCTATTATATCACTATTAACATAACTTGTCAATTCCCACTGAAAATTTCCTGCGGAAATCAATTTTCCGATAAGGCTGTTGTCTTTCCCCGCCTACGGCGGGGGAAACACCCACTGATAAATCAAAATCCATTTCTGTGAAAAACCGTCAAAATTGCCTATTGAAATTTCCGAGAAAATATGGTATAATAATATGCGGGTGTTTTACGGAATAGCGATGCCCGTAATATTACGAAAATCGGTAAAATATATGAATAATTATCCTATGCTTAAAGCCTGCCGCCTTTGTCCGAGAGAATGCGGGGCGGACAGGACGAAAGGGAAGGGTTTCTGCGGAGCGGGGGAAAAGATACAGGCGGCAAAGGCGTATCTTCACAGGTGGGAAGAGCCGTGCATTTCCGGGACGAGAGGATCGGGGACGGTGTTTTTCTCCGGGTGCGGTCTTAAGTGCGTTTACTGTCAGAATTACAGGATATCCGCCGGTAATTTCGGCAGGGAGATAACCGAGGAACGGCTTGCGGAAATTTTCCTTGAATTGCAGGAGCAGGGGGCGCACAATATCAACCTTGTTACTGCCGCCCAGTATGTTCCCCACATCATAAATGCACTGGAGATATGCGGGAACAGGCTGAATATCCCCGTTGTTTACAACAGCGGCGGATATGAAAAACTTGATACCCTTGAAATGCTGCGGGGGCGGGTGAGCATTTTTATCCCGGATATGAAATATATGAGCCGTGAGGCGGCGGAGAAATATTCGGCGGCGGCGGATTATTTTGACATAGCGTCGGCTGCCGTGAAAAAGATGATAGAGATAGCGGGAAAGCCCCTGTTCGACGAAAATGGGATAATGCAAAGGGGGGTCATTATCCGCCATATGGTGCTGCCGGGAGGGTACAAAGATTCTCTGTCGCTGATAGATTGGGTAGGTGAAAATCTCCCCCGTGACGGTTTTCTGCTGTCGCTGATGAGCCAGTATACGCCGTATATGACCTTTCCCCATGACTTCAAGGAGCTCAACAGGCGGGTGTCCACATTCGAGTATGAAAAAGTTGCGGACAAGGTACGTCAGCCGGGTTTTGAGGGGTATATGCAGGAAAGGAGTTCAGCAAAAGAGGAGTATACGCCGGAGTTTGATTTGAAGGGAATTTGAGAGACCGATCCATGGATTTTTTCTCCGCCAAAGGCGGAGAAAAAATCCGGCATCCGAAGGAGTCTGTATGTTTATACAAAAAAATTCCCGCCCTGCGGGAAAGATACAAAAAGAGGTCATGAAGACCTATATAATCCTTGTTACGCTTATGACGGTCATTATTTCTGCGGTCAGCGTGGCGGTGAGCATACGTTCGGAGAGGGAACGGCTGGACGTGAATCTGGAAAACACGGCTCAGGCTGTGGCGGGGGCGCAGCCTGTAAAGGACGCTCTGGCGGGGGGAGACGGCAGCGTTATGCGGGAGTATCTCGATTCGCTGAAAAATTCCCTTTCGGGAGTGGACGTTATCTCGGTGGTGGGGGCGGACGGAATAAGAAAATACCACACCAACGGCGAGCTTATAGGCACGGTCTACGACGGCACGCTTCCGGAATTTGAAGAGAGGGACAGGTCCTTTTACGTTACGGGCGATACCGGTCCGTCGGGAGTGCAGAGGCGGGCTTACTGCGTTATCTACGGGAACGACGGCAGTGCGGCGGGGTTTGTGCTGGCGGTCATTTTAAGGCAGAATATCAACAGGCTGATAATAGGCACTGCGGCGGCTCATATATGTGCGGCGGCGGTGGTGCTGGCGGCGGCGGCGGCATTGTCAAGGCATTTTGCAGACAGGATAAAGCGGCTTTTGATGGGCTACGAGCCGGACACGTTCAGTGCGATGTTTTCCCTGAGGGACAATATTTTGGAGTCCCTTGAAGAGGGCATTCTTGCTTTTGACCGTGAAGAAAGGGCTGTATACCTTAACGCCGCAGCACAGAAGATGCTTTCCATAGACGAAAACAGCGGACAGCCGGTATCGGACATATGCGGGGGACTTTCCGTTGCCGACACGCTCCGAAAGGGGGAAAAGCTCTTCGGCGTACCCGTTCATACCAAGGACAGTCTTGAAATAATAGCCGACCTTATCCCGGTGACCGAAGGGGAGAAAATAACCGGCGGACTTTGCATCATGCGGGACAGGACGGAATTTACAAAGCTCATGGAAGACTTAAGCGGCGTGCGGTATCTTGTTGACAGCATGCGGGCAAGCAACCATGATTTCAACAACAAGCTCCATGTTATACTGGGTCTTATACAAATGGGGAAAACCGAGGAAGCGGCGGAATATATCGGCAATTACACTTCCGCCCGTCAGCGGGTCATGCAGAATATCGTCAAGAATGTCGAAGACCCTACCGTAGCGGCTCTTCTCATAGGCAAGCGGCAGCGGGCGGGAGAACTGGGGATAGACTTCACCCTTGAAAAGGGCAGCAGGCTTTGCCGCAGCGATATATCCCTGCCGTCGGGAGACCTTGTTACAATAATAGGGAATCTGCTTGACAACGCCATGGACTCTATGAACGAAAAGGAGCAGCCCCCAAAGGAACTGACAGTGGGGATATTCACAAGTCCGGGAGCGATGGTGATAAATGTCGACGACACCGGGAGCGGTATCAGCGAGGAAAACCGTGAGAGGATATTCGACAACGGCTTTTCCACCAAAGGCGAGGGGCGGGGGACGGGGCTGTATGCGGTCAGCAGGCTTGTAAAACGTTATGGCGGCGTTATCGAGGCGGAGTCGGAGGAAGGAGTGGGAACGAGCTTTACGGTTCAGTTAATAGTTAATAATTAATAGTTAATAGTTTACGGCGGTTTACAAATTTAAAAAAAGCGGGAGAGATAGTGTTCAGTGAGTTGTCGGCAGGTAAAAAAACATCTCCAGTCTCTAACCTCCAGCCACTATACGCTCTCCGCTAACAGAAAGGAAAAAGTTTCCCATGGATATTAATTCTGTGATAAGCAAAGAATTTAATGTAAAGGAAGAATATGTGAAAAATATCATAGGCTTTCTGGACGAGGGCTGCACCGTGCCTTTTATAGCCCGATACAGAAAGGAAAGCCACGGCACACTGGATGATCAGACCATTCGCCTGATAGCCGAGCGTTTACAGTATCTGCGGAATCTCGACAAGCGGCGGGAGGAGATAAGAAACTCCATAACCGAGCAGGAAAAGATGACCCCGGAACTGAATGCCGCCATTGACAAGGCGGTGACGTTGGTGGAACTGGAAGACCTGTATCGTCCCTTTAAGCAAAAACGCCGCACAAGGGCGACTATCGCCAAGGAAAAGGGCTTAGAGCCTTTGGCGGATATTATACTCCGTCAGGATAAAAACACCGATCCCGCAAAAGAGGCGGAGAATTTCATTGACGGCGAAAAGGGCGTAAACAGCGGAGATGAGGCTGTGGCGGGGGCTTTGGATATTATTGCGGAGACCGTCTCCGACAATGCGGCTTTGCGGAAAAATCTCCGTAATCTCTTTACGGCAAAGGGCTGCATTGAATCAAAAGGGGACGAGGAAAGCGACCCCGACGGCACATACAGGAATTACTATGATTTTACCCAAGGGGTGGGGGTTATAGCGGGACACAGGATTCTTGCCATTGACAGGGGCGAGCGGGAGGAAAAGCTGAAAGTGAGCGTTACACTGCCCGAAGGTGCGGGAGAACGTCTTACCGTGAACGCTTTCAAGAAAAACGACAGCCGGTGCGGCAAGCTGGTGGAAAGTGCCTGTCTTGACAGTTACAAAAGGCTCATCTACCCTTCAGCGGAGCGGGAGATAAGAAATATACTTACGGAAAAAGCGTGCGAATCGGCTATGGGCGTATTTTCGGAGAATTTACGTCAGCTGCTTATGCAGCCGCCTATCAAGGGGACTGTTACGCTGGGAGTCGACCCCGGTTTCCGCACGGGCTGCAAGCTGGCTGTGGTGGACGGCACGGGAAAGGTGCTTGACACGGGCGTGGCGCATATCACTCTCGGC
>JAMOZU010000116.1 GCA_023667745.1 Ruminococcus sp. | reverse complement strand
TCGAAAATGAAACGGAGGAATTTTGTTATGGATAAAATGATAAAAGATTCCTTTAAAAATGTTGCGCCGACGGAAGAATTGGTGAACAAGGTGCCGGCATACAGTTGAATACAAAGCCTCCCCGACTTCGCTCAAAACCAAAAGTTGCAAAAACCCGAAGCAGACCTTTTCCGTTGTCAAGGATAACAGTACCATTGACGATATTGTTTTTAAGAGAGCTGGACGAGCAAAGCAGGAAAAAAGTCACCGAAAGTATTATGACTGTCAGAAGCATAGAGATAGGCGCAATAGGCGGAAATATTGAGTTGAGCACAGTTTTGACTTCAGGCGATCAGAGCAATTTAATTGATCCGTATGATTATTATATCTTCCGGATAACAGATAACTCGCCGAATAAAATTTATCTTATTATGAAAGACGGCTCAACTCTTCCCGCAAATGTGAGCGGCTGTTCAAGCTCCAATAATGACGGTTTACTTACATCATCATGGGAAATCTGCTACGGCAGTAACTCCGCAGTAAAAGAAATAATCGACATTGACAATGTAACAGACATCTCCCTTAACGGGGTTGTATACGAATTGAAATAAAGCTGCACTCCCCCGCTCTCTGACAGCGGGGAATTTTTTATAAAATATGCCTTGACAAAATGAGGAAAATAAAGTATAATCAAATTACGGAAGAGATAGATCACGGTAAAACATAAAACCGAAGTAAAAGGCAAAAGTTATATTTCAGGCTGTATAACTCCCCTGCTTTCCCCATTGGCAGACGGGGAAAAGGAATATAATAAAGGCTTTTAATTTGCGAAAAATTTTTTTTTTTTGAAAGGCTGAGTTATATTTCTTGCCTCTTGCCTCTTTGTCTCTTGCTTCTTAAAGGTGTATTATGAAAGAATATAAATTTGAAAAACTGGGCAACGGCTGCGAGCTGTGCGTTTCCGACGAGCATACTTTCGGGACGGATGCATTTTTGCTGGCGGATTTTGCCAAAGCCCGCCATAAAGACCTGTGCTGCGACTTAGGCACGGGCTGCGGGATAATCGCCGTGCTGCTGCGGTTAAGGTATACGCCCAAAGAAGTCTGGGGGGTGGATATTCAGGAGGAGGCTGTGGAGCAGTTACGGCTGACGGTGAAAAATTCCCGATTCGATAACGTTCACCCGGTGTGTATGGATATGAAAAATATTCCCGGCGAACTGCCCTGCGGCATGTTTGACCTTGTTACCTGCAATCCACCCTACAAGGCGGCGGGGGCGGGAATGGAGAGCCTTTGCGAGGCTCACAGGATAGCAAGGCATGAGATAATGTGCAATATAAACGACATTTGCAAAGCGGCGGACAAGCTCCTCAAATTCGGCGGGAGACTTTGCCTTTGCAGCCGCCCGGAACGACTGGCGGACGTTATCTGCGCCATGCGGGAAAATCATATTGAGCCCAAGCGGCTGCGGTTTGTCACCAAGTCCCCCGAAAGTCCCCCATGGCTTTTCCTCGTTGAGGGGCGAAAGGGCGGGAAGCCCTTTATGACCTCTATGCCCACCCTTTTTATGAGCGGCGGCGGCATAAGCCCGGAGCTTATGGAGATATACGGAGACTCCTGCCGTGACCGTGACATAAACGAATAACGGCTGTAGATCAATATGCGGAAGGAATGAGTCATTATGCTGAACTTGATAGGCTATGTGACAGAGACGGTTTTTGTTTTGGTTTTCCTGGGAACGCTCCTTTGCGGATTCGGAAATATTCTTGCCTTCGTGGCTTTTCTTGCTACATTCAAATTCATGAAAGACAAGCATAAGCAAGCCGAACATTTCTTTCTCACAGCATCCGCCTCTCTGACGATATGGGCGGCACTGTCGGGGATTTTGTGGCTGTTGAGCATGCTGCTACTGATGGACTGATTTAACCGCCGTTTGATTACATATCGCATAACGGGAGTGATACTATGATTTTGGTGTATATCTGTTTTTGGATGTTTGCCGCTGTGGGCGTATGGAATTTGATAATGATGATACTTTTTTGGAAGACACGGAAAAGCGGAGGCGAAAAACATGAAAAAAGCCGCAGCCGCTTTGCGGTTTCATCGTCGTTCTTTTCGGGGTCGCTGATACTGCTCATAGCGGCGTTTGTTATAACAGAGATGTTTATTCAGCCGATTTTTTATATGTAGTGTAAGGGTGATATTATGAGCGATAAAACTTTCCGCGTTTTCCTTGCGGCTGTGACGGCGGCGGGCATTCTGATAACAGCCGCTCTGGTAATTTACACGGCGGCTCTTTACAAAAATGCTTCCATAGTGGAATACATAGCGGGAGGGAGATAGTGCTGTGAAACTTTTCAGGCAGATACTTATCCTCCTTTTGCTGTCGGGAATGTTTGCGGGAGCCGATCTGTACATTTATTTTACCTGCACCAAGCGGCTTATGACCGAGGGCGCAAAGGAGCGCACAACAAGCTCCATAGAAGTTTCCGATTATCTGCCCTTTGAGGAAAATTCAAAGATAGTCAAGGCAAAATATGAACTTCCCTTGTCCGGGGAACTTCCCGTCATAGACGGCGCAGAGGGACTTTATCCGGTGTATTCCGCCTTTGTGAATGCGGTTTATCCGGAAAGTGCGGTTGAATTTGACGGAGTTGATTTTACCCCCGAAAGCAAGCTGCAAATGAGGAACACCCTTAAAGCGTACAAATACGTGGCTGACGGTTCGGCGGACATTGCCGTATGCGCCGCCCCCTCCGCCGAACAGCTGAAATATGCCGAGGAAACGGGGGCAGACCTCCGTTTTGTCCCCATAGGCAGGGACGCATTCGTGTTTATGGTAAATTCCCGCAATCCCGCAGACGGTCTCACCGCCGAGGAAATACGTGGGATATACGGCGGGGAATATAAAAACTGGCGGGAACTTGGGGGCGAAAATATTCCCATTGACCCTGTTCAGCGGCTGGAGGGAAGCGGCAGCCAAACGGTATTTCTGAAATTTATGGACGGCAGACAGACCGTTCCCAATTACGACAGTTTCAGGGGCAGTCCCATTGGTTTTTCGTTCAGATACTATGTGACGGGAATGCGGGAAAACGAGGGGATAAAGCTGCTTTGTCTTAACGGAGTTTATCCCGATAAAGAGAGCATTGCAAAGGGGGAATATCCCCTGACCGTAGATTTTTACGCCGTTTACGACAAGCGGAACGGCAACCCCAATATCCCCTTGCTTATTGATTTTTTCCTTTCCGATGAGGGGCAGAGGATAGTGGAGGAAACGGGGTATGCAAGGGCGGCGACAGGAAGTGGGAAGCAGGATGCGGGAAATTCATAAATATTCCCGTATTGGGCGAAAGCCTTAAATCGGTATTTTTAAAGAAAGGGAACAAAAAAATGTCCGGAAAACTTTATGTTGTGGGAACTCCCATAGGAAATCTGGAGGATATGACCTACAGGGCGGTGCGCATACTGTCGGAAGTTGATTTTATCTGCGCAGAGGACACGAGGGTGACCCTAAAACTCCTGAATCACTTCGGGATAAAAAAGCCGCTGATAAGCTATCACGAGCATTCCCAAAGCAGCGTGCGGGAAAGCATTATCGAAAGGATAGCCGCAGGGGAAAACTGCGCCGTTGTGACCGACGCAGGTATGCCCTGCATATCCGACCCCGGTGAGGACTTGGTGAGAATTTGCATGGACAGAGGGCTGCCCGTGGAAGCCGTCCCCGGTCCTACCGCTGTTGCAACGGCGGCGGCGGTATGCGGGTTCTCGGCGGCAAGGTTTACCTTTGAGGGGTTTCTGTCGGTGGCAAAAAAGCAGCGGCACGAACATCTTACGAGCCTTGCAAAGGACGGTCACACCATGATATTTTACGAAGCTCCCCATAAGCTGACGGCAACGTTATCGGATATGCTGAAAATTTTCGGGGACAGGCGTGTTTCCCTTTGCAGGGAGCTTACCAAAATTCACGAGGAAGTCATGCGAACGACCCTTTCCGAAGCGGTGAAATATTACGAAAACAACAGTCCCAGAGGGGAATACGTCATTGCGGTGGAGGGGGCGAAAGAGGATAATACGGAATATACGCTTGAAGAGGCTGTAAAACTTGCAAAACGCCTTGTTTCGGACGGCGTGAAAATGACGGAAGCGTGCAAACAGGCGGCAGAGGTTACGGGAATCAGAAAAAACGATATTTACAAGGAACTTACGCAGACCGTATAAATTCCGTTTTACGGCATATTTCCCAAAACACGGCAAATATAAATGTAAATTTTCTGTTAATTTCCTTGAAAAATATCCCTTCACATCTTGCAAAAAAGGAAAAAGTATGATATAATTGGTAAAGACTGTTCAAATGTGTGCGCCGCAGCCAAGCAAATGCGGTGCGCAAAATTATTTAGGAGGTTATAGCAATGTCGCTCAAAAATTCTTATCTTATCAACCTTATCGAAAATGTTAAAAAGCGCAATCAGGGTGAGCCCGAATTTATCCAGGCGGTAACAGAGGTTATAGAAACTCTCGAACCGGTTATCGAGAAAAGACCCGACCTTGTGGAAGCAGGCGTTCTTGACAGGCTGGTAGAGCCCGAAAGGCAGATAATATTCCGTGTTCCCTGGGTGGACGACAACGGCAAGGTACAGGTAAACAGAGGTTTCAGAGTTCAGTTCAACTCCGCCATCGGTCCTTACAAGGGCGGCATTCGTCTGCACCCCTCCGTATATATCGGCATTATCAAATTCTTAGGCTTCGAGCAGGTGTTCAAGAACAGCCTTACCACTCTCCCCATGGGCGGCGGCAAGGGCGGCTCGGACTTTGACCCCAAGGGCAAAAGCGACGGAGAAGTTATGCGCTTCTGCCAGAGCTTTATGACCGAACTTTCCAAGCACATCGGCGCAGATACCGACGTTCCCGCAGGCGACATCGGCACGGGCGCAAGAGAAGTGGGCTTTATGTTCGGGCAGTATAAACGCTTAAGAAACGAGTTCACGGGCGTTCTCACCGGCAAGGGACTTACCTACGGCGGTTCTCTTGCAAGAACGGAGGCTACAGGCTACGGACTTTGCTATTTCACCAAGGAAATGCTTGCCGCCAACGGCAAGTCCTTTGAGGGCAAGACTGTTGTTATTTCAGGTTCCGGCAACGTTGCCATCTACGCTACCGAAAAGGCAACCGAAATGGGCGCAAAGGTAGTTGCTCTTTCCGACTCCAACGGCTATATCTACGATCCCGACGGCATCGACCTTACCTGCGTAAAGCAGCTTAAAGAGGTGGAGCGAAAGAGGATCAAGGAATATGTTTCCACTCACCCCAACGCAACTTACACCGAGGGCTGCAAGGGTATTTGGACGATAAAGTGCGACATCGCTCTCCCCTGCGCTACCCAGAACGAGATCGACGGCGAAAGCGCACAGATACTCGTAAACAACGGCTGCTGGTGCGTTTCCGAGGGAGCTAATATGCCCTCTACTCCCGAGGCTATCAACACTTACCTTGCAAACGGCGTTCTTTACGGTCCTGCAAAGGCTGCCAACGCAGGCGGCGTAGCAACTTCCGGTCTGGAGATGAGCCAGAACAGCGAACGTCTTTCTTGGACATTCGAGGAGGTCGACGCTAAACTTCAGGGCATTATGACCTCTATCTTCAAGGCTTGCGACAGCGCAGCCAAGGAATACGGCATGGAGGGCAACTATATGGCAGGCGCAAATATCGCCGGTTTCCTGAAAGTTGCCGAGGCTATGAAGGCGCAGGGCTGCGTTTGATAAAATTGACGCTCTCCCTTGTGGGCTGAAATTAAAAAATACCCGCCCCGATTTGTGTGATCCGCACAAATCGGGGCGGGCTTTATATCGGGCGGCTTTCCCCTACCACAAGCGAAGCTCCCCCGCTCTCGGACACTGCATATTCTTCTTAGCCGCCCTTAGCTCCACGAAGCAGCCGCAAACGCCGCATATCCCCTCTCCCAGCTTATCGCAGCTGCCGCACAGGTCAAGGCGGCGGCGGTATTCGCTTTCCTCCGTGCGGTTCTCACGAGGAATGGCAGCTGTCATTTCTTGTATCTCCCTGTAAATGCCGGCAGGGTCAATGTCAGCCAAAAGGCATTTGCGGCAAAAGGGAATGCTCATTTTGCTCATTTTAAAGTTACAGAAACAACCGAGCAGCGGGGCAGGGTCACAGTGAGAATGCCGTTTGCAAGGGAAACGTTATGGGAAGATATTGTCACCTTCTCCGGCTCGTCAAAATCGTTGTACGCACGGACATCATTGGTGAGAATCCTGCAAACCGCCTCGGAAACGTTCATACCTTGAATATCCACCGACAGTTCCGCCTCATCGTCAATGGAGCAGTTGGCGGCGGTAAGGGTGAGAACGCCGTCCTTTACCGAAGCGGAAGCGTTTATCATGGGTATCTTGTCCCCTGCGGTCTCGTTTTCGATATGCGAGTAGACATACTCGCCCCCCTGATGTCCCTTGTACAGGTCAAAAACATGATATGTAGGCGTTTTTACCATCTTTTCCCCCTCCGTGAGAATGAGAGCCTGAAGGACATTCACCGCCTGTGCAAGGTTCGCCATAACTACCCTGTCGCTGCGGGAGTTGAAGATGTTCAGGTTGCAGGCGGCGACAACAGCGTCCCTCATGGTGTTCTGCTGATAGAGAAAGCCGGGATTTGTGCCCTTTTCCACATCATACCAGCAGCCCCATTCGTCAACGATAAGCCCTATTTTCTTTTCGCTGTCGTACCTGTCCATAATGCGGCTGTGACCGTCTATAAGCGTTTCCATGTAAAGAGTACCGGATATGGTGTCGTAATATTCGCTGTCGGAAAATTCCGTGGCTGCTCCCTTTGCCGACCAATCCCCGGTGGGAATGGTATAGTAATGG
Source organism: Ruminococcus sp. (assembly GCA_023667745.1). GTDB lineage: Bacteria > Bacillota > Clostridia > Oscillospirales > Ruminococcaceae > Huintestinicola. The sequence goes on along the minus strand of JAMOZU010000116.1, from coordinate 976 downwards.
AGGGAAATGGCGTTTACTTTGGAGCTATCGAGATTTTTCATCATGACCTCCGTCCAGTTGTAATCGTCCGCATTTGGTCCGCAGGCTACCTTGTAAAGCTCGTTGCCGCTGAAATTCTTGCAGAAAGTCTGATACTTGCGGTACTCGTCGGCGTAATACTCCGGGCGCATATTGCCGCCGCAGCCCCAGCTTTCGTTGCCTATCCCTAGGTATTTGAGCTTCCATGCCTTTTCCCTGCCGTTTTTTCGGCGCAGCTCCGCCATGGGGGACATGCCGTCAAAAGTCATATACTCCACCCATTCCGCCAGCTCTCGGACAGTGCCGCTGCCCATATTCCCCGCCACATACGGCTCACAGCCCAGCCGCTCGCAAAGGTTCATAAATTCGTGAGTTCCGAAGGAATTATCCTCGGTAACGTGACCCCAGTTGGTGTTTATCATCTTTTTGCGGGAGGACTTTTCGCCGATACCGTCCCGCCAGTGGTACTCGTCCGCAAAGCAGCCTCCCGGCCAGCGGAGAACGGGCATTTTTATCGCCTTAAACGCCTCGGCAACATCGTCCCTTACGCCGTCCGTATTGGGAATGGGCGAATCCTCGCCCACGTAAAGCCCCTCGTATATGCACCTTCCCAAATGCTCGGAAAAATGACCGTAAATTTCCGGATTGATCCTCGACTTCCTGTCGGCGGCATTGATAAGCATATTGATCTTCTTCATATTTTTATATTCCTTTCACGGGCGGTCATGCCCCTAATTTTACCTCATTATACCATAACGGGCAAAAATATGCAAGGGCTTTTTTGAAATTTGCGGAAAAATTTTCCGTCCCTTACAGCAATTCTTTGCACGCCTCGTGCATTTCCTCAAGCCGTGAGCGGTGTTCCGTCCCTTGGGGAATATATTCATCGGCTTTGGAGCAGGGGAATTTCCTGCACTCCGCACACAGCCGCAGGTTATTTTCTCGGCAGCAGGAGCGT